>NZ_JBHUXV010000024.1:0-107608 GCF_042669125.1 Streptomyces sp. NPDC057253
CCGTCAGCCCGGCCTCGTGACGGGCGAGGCGGCGGCCGATGGTGGCGTGACGGACCACTTCCGACGTGGTGTAACGCGTGAACGCGCGGCCTGTGTCGAGATCTTCCGCGTCGACCACCAGGGTGTCCCAGTCCGGCTCCGCCAGAGCGATCCGTGCTCCTGGCCGCGTGGAGTTGTGCCAGCACGCCGGCCGGCTCGGTGACATGCATGAGGAACCGGTTGATCTTGGCCCGGCCCACCGTGCCGGGCCCGACGGGGAGGGCATGGGCGTCTGCTTCGCGGATCTGGACTGCGGGCAGGTCGCTGTCGCGTCTGCGGACCTGGGCGAGCAGGGCCGGGTCGCGGTCGACGCCGATCACTGTGCCGCTCGCGCCCACGCGTTCCGCCAGTGTCGGAAGGTCTGTGCCCGGGCCGCAGCCCACGTCGAGTGCGGTCTGGCCTGGCTGGACGTCCAGGAGCTCGATTAACTACTGCTTGTAGCCGCGGCCGGCTGCGCTGGCCGCGGTTTGCAGCATGTAGGCAGCCGGGCCAGGCCGGGGTGCGCCTAGCGTCGATTTACAGCAGGCCGACGCGTCCGTAGCGGTGGATGGTCTCGCCGAGTTGCTTGTCGTCGCAGTCGGTCCGCCCGTCGGGGAACGACGGCCGGAGCGCACCTCCGTGACAGGGCCGGCGCACCGACGCTGCCTACGGAGCCGCGGGCGGCGTCGATCCCGTCCGGTCGGTGTAGAAGCGGCTGGCCGCGTCGCTGAACGGGCGCAACCGGATTCCCATGAGCTCGGGGAAACGCCGGGCGAGGGCCTGGGCGTCGTGCACGCCGAGGCCGGCCTGCTCCTGGAGGAAGCCGAGCGTGGCGCGCACGCCGCGTCGCGGCATCGAGGCGATGCGTGTCGCGATCGTGAAGGTCTCCTCGTCGAGGGCGGCGTCGTCGACGACATGGTTCACGAGACCGATGCGCTGCGCCTCCGGTGCCGGTACGTCAGAGCTCAGCAGCAGGAGTTCCTTGGCTTTGTCGACGCCGACGAGGCGGCTCAGCCGAGGGGCGAGTCCCCACGCGCCGATGCCGAGTCCGGAGCGGACGAGGTGGTAGTCGGAGAACACCGCCGACTGGCCCGCCACCCGCAGGTCGCAGGCGAGGGCGAGTTCGAGGGCGCCGGTGGTGCAGACACCGCCGATCACGGCGATCGACGGTTTGAGCAGAGCGTCGATCCGGTCGCACACGTCCGCCCCGTCGACGGTCGCGTCGACGGGCGGCGAAAGAGCCTCCTTCATGTCGGCGCCGGCACTGAACCACGGCCGGCCGTCACGACGGGGCGCACCGCGCAGCAGCCACACGTGCACGGAGTCGTCCGCGGCGATGTCCTCCACGGCATCGAGGATCTCGGCGAGCATTCGCTTGTTGATCGCGTTCGCGTGGTCAGGGCGGGACAGGGTCACGCGACGCACATGTTCGGCCGGAGTGTCCACGGCTATCTCGGAGTAGCTCATACCGTTCAGATTAGCCATAACTAAGTAAACCAAGTGAAGCACTTCCTCTGACGAAGTGGGGCCTGCACACCGCCAGCGCATGTATCTTAGTCAACTAAGTATAGGGATGGCGTGTCGTGCACACGCGAGATCAAGTGGGCACCAAAAGGTGGCGTCATGGGACTTCGCACCCAGCTTCAGGCACTGCTCGCTGCTGCCCCCTCGTCCGATCCCGCTGCGGGCCTGGGTGACGAGTGGTGGACCTGGGGACAGATCCGCGGCATCGCCGAGAGCGTCGACGACCTGTGCGATCGCCTGGGTCTCACCGAGGGAGCGCGGGTCGGGCTTCTCCTGCAGAACCGGCCGGAATTCGTCGGGCTCCTCATCGGAGTCCTCATGTCCGGCCGTTGCGTCACCACGTTCAACCCGCTCCAGCCTCCGGCGCGGCTGTCCGCCGACATTGTGAAGAACGCACCGCCGGTCGTGATCGGCCTGCGGAACGTGGTCGGTGTTCCGGAGGTCCGGGCCGCCATCGAGGCGCACGGAGTGGCCGTGGTGGCCGAGCCGGACGGCCGGCTGGACTCGGGGCCCGCGGTGCCGGGCACCGAGGAGGGCTACGCCCCGGGCACCGCGGTGGAGATGCTCACGTCGGGCACCACCGGGCCGCCGAAGCGGGTGCGACTCGGCTATGCCCAGTTCGACTCGGCCTTCGCGGCACAGGGTTCGGGCGGGGTCCCGCGTTTCACGAAGTCCGTGGGGATCGTCAGCGCCCCGATGGTGCACAGCGGCGGCCTGTGGCATGTGATCAGCACCGTCCTTTCCGGGCGACGCCTTGTGCTGTTGGAACGGTTCCGCGTCGCCGACTGGGTGGCGGCCGTCGAGCGGTACCGGCCGAAGTTCGTGAGCCTCGTGCCGGCCGCTCTGCAACTGGTCGTCGACGCCGACGTGCCGAAGGAGTCGCTCAGCAGCCTCAAGGCGATCACGTCGGGGACCGCGGCGTGCCCGCCGGAGCTGATCGACACCTTCGTGGACAAGTACGGCATTCGTGTGCTTGCGACGTACGGTGCCACCGAGTTCGCGGGCGCCATCGCCGCCTGGACGTACGCCGACCATGAGAAGTGGTACGACGCCAAGCGCGGCAGCGTGGGCCGGCCTTTCAAAGGGGTACGGGTCCGTGCGACCGCTGCGGAGACAGGAGAGCCGCGTCCCCCCGGGGAGGTGGGCCGGCTCCAGGTGCGGTCGGCGCAGACCGGCGGCCGGTGGACGACGACGAGCGATCTCGGCCGTATCGACGAGGACGGCTTCCTCTTCATCACCGGCCGGGCGGACGCCGCCATCCTCCGCGGCGGCTTCAAGGTGCACCCCGACAAGGTGGAACAGGTACTCCAGTCCCATCCCGCGGTCCGTGCCGCGGCGGTGGCGGGCATCGCGGACCAGCGGCTCGGGCAGGTACCTGTGGCCGTGGTCGAGCTGGCCGACGGCGCCGCCGTCACGCCTGCGGAACTCCTCCAGGCATGCCGGGTCGAACTCACGCCGTACGAGATCCCGGTGGCGGTCGAGATCGTCGACCGGCTTCCCCGCACACCGTCGATGAAGATCAGCCGAGCCGAGGTCGCCGCGATGTTCGAGGAGGGTCCCGATCGCGGGGTCTCGTAGTTGCTCCGTGAAGTGAAGTGAAGTGAAGTGAAGTGAAGTGACGTGACGTGCTCGTGTGCCGTGGTGGTCCGGTGCGATCACTCGCCTCCCGGAACCACGGTGGACAAGGCCCCGGAGCCGGCGTGGACGGGTCGAGTACCGAACCGTGCGGCCTGCCCGCGTCACCAGTCGACGCGTACCGCGCTCCCGATGTACTCGAGATGCCGGCGCTCGCCGCCGAGTGTGGTCTCCAGCACCAGGGAACGCTGGGCGAAGAGATGGGCGTCGACCTCCTGGGAGAAGCCCATCGCTCCGTGGTTCTGGATGTTGTCGGCGCTGTTGTGACGCGACGCGTCGGTGGAGACGATGCGAGCCGAGGCGAGATGGTGGGTGCCGTTCGGGTCCCCGGAGTTCCACGCGAGGGCGGCGAACACGGTCTGAAAATAGGCACTCTCCGCCCGCACGGCCATATCGGCGCAACGGTGCTTCACCGCCTGGAACGTCCCGATCGGTCGGCCGAACTGCTCACGCAGCTTCGCGTACTCGACCGACTGGCCGAGGGTCGCCTCGGCGATTCCCGTCGAGAGGGCCGCTGTCAGGGCGCAGCCCCTCCACCAGGTCCGGTCCGAGGCCGAGGAGCGCAGTGCGGTCTCGGAATCGATCACTCCGACGCCGATCTCGGTGGTCGGGTCCATTGAGGGCAGGGATGTCACCTCGACGCCCGCCGCGTCGATGATCGCCGCACCGTCCGGGGTCACCGCCAGGACGAGATCGGCGCCGGTCAGGTCCGTCACGCGGAACGTGCCCGACACGACGCCGCCCGCCGTCGCGGCCGGGTCGTCGTACGCCTCGGCGAGCGCCACCCGGGCGGCACCACCGGCGATGCGCTCGGTGAGGGCGTTGTCACCGGCCTCCTCGGCCAGGTGGGCTGCCAGCACGGTGCCCAGAAGGGGACCGGGCGTCAGGGCGCGCCCGAGCTCACGGAAGGCCAGGACCTCCTCCGCGAGACCGAGTCCGATGCCACCGTTGTCCGGGTCGATACCCAGTCCGAACACGCCCATACCGGTCAGCCGCGCCCACAGGGCGGCGAGGTCGCCGGGAGCGGCGTACTCGCGTACGAAGTCGAGGGGTGCCTGTTCGCGCAGCAGCTCAGCGAGCGAGGTGACGATGTCCGCCTGGTCGGCGGAGGGGAGGAGATCCACGAGAAGTCCTTTCAGCACACCGCCTCTCAGCGGTCCTTCGGGAGGCCGAGCACCCGCTCGCCGATGATGTTGCGCTGGATGTCCTTGGTGCCCGCGGCGATCACCGTGCGGAAGCTGTTGAGGTAGCCGCGGCTCCACCTGGCACGGCTGCCGACCTTTTCCGCCCTGCCGGGTCCCACGACCTGGGCGGCGAGGTGGAACGTGCGCTGGGTGAGCAGTCCGAACTGGAGGCGGACGATGGAGGCCTCCGCTCCCGGCTTGCCCTCGCGTGCGACGCGCGAGACGGTCGCGTAGTTGAGCGCGCGCAGTGAGGCGACTTCCGCGCGCAGGCGGCACAGCTCGACCCGCAGATGGTCGTCCGACCAGGCGGTGCCGCTGCCGTCCCACGACCGGGTCTCCCGAGCGGTCTCGACGAGTTCCTCCACGGTGCGGCCGAGTTCGACGATGTCCGCCATGAAGGCCGTGCCGCGCTCGAAGGAGAGCGTCGACATCGCGACCGACCAGCCGTCGTTGATCTCGCCGACCACGTGGGACAGCGGGATCCGCACGTCGTCGTAGAAGACCTCGCTGTAGTCCTCGACACCGTTGAGGTTGCGGATGGGGCGGATGTCCATCCCGGGGGTGCGCATGTCGTTGATGACCCAGGTGATGCCCTTGTGCTTCGGGGCGGCGGGGTCGGTGCGCACCAGCAGTTCCTGGACGTCGGCTGCCTGGGCGTAACTCGTCCAGATCTTCTGCCCGTTCACGACCAGATGGTCGCCGTCGATGGTCGCGCGGGTGCGCAGGCTCGCGAGGTCGCTGCCGCTGCCCGGCTCGCTGAAGCCCTGGCACCAGACGATGTCACCGCGGAGGATTCGGGGCAGGTACTGCGCCTTCTGTTCCTCGGTGCCGCGGGTGATGAGCGTCGGCCCGGCGTGGGCGAGGCCGACGAAGCAGACGCCGACGGTCGGAGCACCGGAGCGCGCGTACTCCTCGTACCAGATGAGCTGCTGCATCAGGGAGAGATCGCGGCCACCGTACTCGGACGGCCAGTTGATGCCGGCCCAGCCGCCGTCGAACTGGCGGCGCTGCCATGCCGTGTCGAACGGCCGGGCGTCGACGGGATCTTCGGGCCGCGGCTCGCGCGGGCGGTTCTTCTCGAGCCAGGTCCGGGCCTGGTCGCGGAAACTCTCGTCCTCCGGGGTGAAGTGCAGATCCACGACCACCGCTCCCTGTCCTAGCCGCCCCTTACAACTATGAAGCAATGATAGTTAACTTAGATGATGATGTCGTCGGAACGGGGCAGGCGAATGACTTTGCACACACCGAACACGCTGACGGAATTGATCGCCCGCGCCGGGGGAGCGGACGCCCGCACCGAGCTCGAGTTCGTGTCGCCGGACTCCGCACGAACGGTGAAGGTGGGCGAGATCCACGCCCGTGCACGCCGCGTCGCCCAGGGGCTGCGGGAGTCGGGCGTCGAGCCCGGCTCGCGTGTCTCGGTGCAGCTGAGCAACCGGCTGGAGTCGGTGATCGCGCAGTTCGCCGTGCTGATGGCCGACGCCGTGCTGGTGCCGATCGTCCCCGTCTTCGGCGCTCGTGACGTGACCCAGGTCCTCCAGGACGCACGTCCGAGGGTGCACCTCACCCAGCGCGGGTGGAACAAGTTCGACTACCTCTCGGTCGTCGAGGCGGTTCCCGAGGAGCTCCGCCCGCCCTGCGTCGTGATGCTCGACATGCTCGACGACACACCGGAGGGCTATGTCACCTGGGCGTCGCTCGAGCAGGCCGAGCCGCTGGCCGACGAGCCGCTGCACGACGAGAGCGCCTGCTGTCTCGTCATCTACACGTCCGGTTCGACGGGCGTGCCCAAGGGGGTACGGCATTCGCGGCGCAGCCTCCTGGCCGAGGCGTACGACTACGACTACCGCGCCTACGGCGACAGCGCCGTCGACGTCTATCTCCAGGGCTCGGCCGCCGGCCACATCGGCGGATACCTGTTCCCGCTCCGGGCGGTGCTGTATCGCCTGCGCACCCTGGTGATGGACGGCTGGAACGCCGAGCTGGCCTGCCGGCTCGTGGAGTCGGAGAAGGTCACCGCGATGGCCGCCACACCGTTCCACGCGGTCGGCATGATCGAACTCGCGGAGGCCGGACGGTACGACCTCAGCTCGATCCGGATGATGATGTGCGGCGGCGCCCCGGTCGCGCCCGGCCTGGTGCGGCGGGCCGACGCCTGCGGTGTCGGTCTGGTGCGCGCGTACGGTATGAGCGAGCATCCCACGGTCGCCATCGGCCGCTGGCGGGACCCGCTCGGAGTGCGGGCCGAGCACGACGGCTACCTCACCGGCGGCAACCGGGTGCGCCTGGTCGACGAGGACGGCGCGGAAGTGCTCCCCGGTACGCCCGGCGAGATCCAGTTGCGGGGTCCGGAGCAGTTCATCGGATACACCAACGTGCCCGACGACCAGGTCTTCACCGGCGACGGCTGGTTCCCGACCGGGGACATCGGGGTGAGCGATCACCGCGGCCTCCTCACCGTCGTCGACCGCAAGAAGAACATCATCATCCGGGGCGGCGAGAACCTCTCGGCGACCGAGATCGAAGGTGTGGTCGCGACGCATCCCGGGGTCGCCGAGGTGGCGGTCGTCGGGATCCCGGACGAGCGGTACGGGGAACGTGTCTGTGCCTTCGTCGTGCTCAGGGAGGGCGCGACGCTCGACCTCGAGAAGCTCGCGGCGCACTTCCTCGAGTCCGGGGTCGCGAAGCAGAAGATCCCCGAGCGCCTGGAGTTCGTGGAGACGCTGCCGCGCACCGGCACCGGCAAGATCCGCAAACACGAGCTGGTCCGCACGCTTACCGAGGCGTGAGGCGTCGTCGCGGTCGTCACCGTGCCGGCGCGTCTGTCGCCGGAAAGGCTCGACGGAAGCGGACCCCGACGGAGTCAATCCTCGCTCACTCAGGTAACTTAGTGAGATGTAAGGTGGCGCAGACGCCATCAGGACAGAACCGGCGAAGGGGCTGGGATATGGAGCTGACCTGGTCAGCGGAGCAGGAAGAGTTCCGCACCACGCTGCGCGGGTTCCTCGACGCGAAGGCTCCCGTCGAGACCCTGCGGCCACGCCTGGATGTGGAGGACCCCGTCACTGCATTCGACCGTGAGGTGTGGCAGCAGTTGGCCAGCCAGCTCGGCGCCCACGCACTCGCGATCCCCGAGGAGTGGGGCGGGGCCGGTGCTTCTCTCGCCGAGCAACTGCTGGTCCTGGAGGAACTCGGCCGCGTCCTGTACGACGGTCCGTTCCTGGCCACGGTGATCGCCACCGCGGCGCTCAACGCCGTCGGATCCGACGCGGCGGGAGCCCTGCTGCGGGGTGTGGCCGACGGTACGACGGTGGTGACCCTCGCGGAGGCCGAGGGCGACGCGTTCTTCCGGCCCCCCGCGGACACCCAGGCGCGCATCGACGGCGGCACGGCACGAGTGACGGGGGTGAAGAGATACGTGCTCGACGCCGGCGTCGCCGATGTCCTCCTCGTCACGGCGGTCACGGCGAACGAGCCGGTGCTGGTCGCGGTGGAGACGTCCGCCCCGGGTGTCGAGGTGACCCCGGTCCGTACCCTCGACCGAACCCGGCGGCTGGCCATCGTCTCCCTGAACGACGCCGAAGGCACCGTGCTCGCCACCGGGGCGGCCGCCGCCGCGACATTGGCCCACGCCCACGATGTCGCGATCGCCGCGCTCGCCGCCGAGCAGGTCGGCGGCGCCGCCAGGTGTCTGGATCTCACCGTGGCGTACTCGCACCTACGCGAACAGTTCGGCCGTCCGATCGGCAGCTTCCAGGCCCTCAAGCACCGCTGCGCCGACGTACTCCTCTCGGTCGAGCAGTCCCGCTCCGCCGTGCTCTACGCGGCCTGGGCGGCGCAGGAGGATCCGGCGGAACTGGAGGTCGCGGCCTGTGTGGCCGGTGCCCGGGCATCGGAGACGTATTTGCAGGCAGCACAGGAGAACCTGCAGATGCACGGCGGCATTGGCTTCACCTGGGAGCACGACGCCCACCTCTATCTGCGTCGCGCCAAGTCGTCGCACCAGCTCTTCGGAAGTCCGGGCGAGCACCGCCGCAGGCTCGCTGACCTGGTAAAGCTCTGAGGGAGAGTCGGAATGAAGCTGAACTGGACGCCCCAGGAGGAGGCCTTCCGCGCCGAACTGCGGAAGTTTCTGGACACTGTGGACCTGGGGAAGCCCCCCAAGGACAAGCCCGGCCGTATCGCCTGGGCCCGCCGCTGGAACGCCACGCTGTTCGACAACGGCTACGCCGGGCCCGGCTGGCCCGAGGAGTACGGCGGGATGGCGCTAGACCTCCGTCGCCAGGTGATCTACCACGAGGAACTCACCCGGGCCCGCGTCCCCTCGCATCCGGGCACCGGCGTCGGTCTGTGCGGCCCGACGATCATCAAGTACGGCACCCCCGAGCAGCGCGAGCGTTTCCTCCGGCCGATGCTCCGCAGCGACGTCGTGTGGTGTCAGGCCTTCTCCGAGCCCGGTGCCGGCAGCGACCTGCAGTCGCTGACGACGACCGCCCGCCGCGACGGAGACGACTACGTCGTGAACGGCCAGAAAGTCTGGAACAGTACGGCGGATGCCGCCGACATGGCGTTCGCACTGGTGCGCACCGGTGCTCGTGACAGCCGCCAGAAGGGGATCAGTTACCTGCTCATCGACATGACGTCGCCGGGCGTCACGGTGCGGCCGTTGAAGGACATCACCGGGGGATCGACCTTCTGCGAGATCTTCTTCGACGACGTTCGCGTGCCGGTGGCCAACCGCATCGGTGAGGAGAACGAGGGCTGGAAGATCACCCGCACCACGCTCGGACACGAGCGGTCGGCCGGCGTGCTGACGCAGGCCGCGTTCTACCGCACCATCGTCGACGAGATCTACGACCTCCTCCGCGAGCGGGGTGTGACCGAGGACTCGGTGGCTCGCGACAGGCTTGCCGAACTGGAGGTGCAGACCCGCCTCCTGCAGGTCAACGCGATGCGCATCCTGTCCCACATCCAGGAGTACGGCGAACCCGGCCCGATCGCTTCGGTGAGCCGTCTGATCAACTCGGGCTTCGAGCAGCGCCTGCACGAGATCGTCCTGGAACTGCTCGGGCCGGCCGGTCTGCTCGACGGGCCCGACGGTGTCCAGGGGCGCCGCTGGACCTACGGATACCTGCGTACGCGAGCTTCGACGATCGGAGCCGGCACGATGGAGATCCAACGCAACGCGGTGGCCGAGCAGGTTCTCGGCATGCCCTTCGACCCGGCGATGCCGCCGCGCTGAGGACACCGCGCCAGGCCGTGCGGTCGGCTCCTGGCCTTCCGGAGTCGACGGGCGGGAGCAACGCCAGGAGTGGGTGGTCCTGGATGATGTCCCGCAGTTCGGCGTTCCGGCCGGTACTGCCGGGCTTGGGTCTCGCCTTGCATGTATCCGCCCGGTGCTGGGTGGCGTGGGGGCGACAGGACCAGGAGCCGCCGGGGTGACAGTTGGGTTGGGGCGGATCTCGTGGCTGATGGTCGAGGGGCTGGGGCCGAGCTTGGCCGCGATGGTGCGGTTGGATGCCTTCTCCCGCGGCCGGTCCGTAATGTGGATGCGGTCCAATTCGCCCAGATACAGTGACGGACCCGTCTGCTCTGGTTCTGCGTCCGGCCCGGAAGACACCTGCCGGGGTTCCCATGGAACCTGGGTGTCGGCCATGGGCGCGTACGCCTTCCCGGAAGCCTGCCGGCCGTAGAGGCATCGAGTGCCATTGCGGCGGTGACGCCGACGATCCGGCAGGCTTCCGTGTTGCTGACCCCAACCACAAGCCGAAGGTATTCCTCCCGCTCACTGGGGTGTTGCGACGACCACTAGACCGGATGTCTTGCCCGGGCCCCGCTCGGGGCTATGGCATCGTGCGGGCTCTCGCGGCCAGTGCTCTCTGCAGTACCTTCTCCCGGTACGGGTTGGCCGGACTGAGGGCCTGCGCCACCTCCACGGCCTCGTGGAGCAGGGCCAGCCTGCGCTCAGGCATTTCCTGCAGCAGCGGTGAGCCGCTCTCCTCCACCAGGACGTACGCCAGCTTCGATCCGTACACCTCCGGCTCGACCTGCGTCAGCAGACGGTAGATCCACAGCCCCTCGGTGCCTCGTACCACCCGGCGGTTGGCACCAAGCAGCCTGACCCTCGCCAGCACAACCATGTCCTGATCCATCGATCCCCTTCGTCCCCGTCCCTCCCCGGCCGGCACATGTCACACGGCGAGACAGCACGGCGAACGCGCCGGCAGCCGGTGACGGATGCCGGCCCGTTGGCCGGAGAGTGGATGACGACGAGTCTGCGGTCACGACACCACCCTCAACAAGGCCGTACGGGCGTGCGCTTCGTCCTACCGAAAGCTGCGTCGACCAGGCATGATGGACCTGACACTCACTCAAACCCTGCGCGCTTCAGCGTCGCTCCCCGAGGGTTGTGCGTGTGGGCGACTGTTGTTGGTTTCGGTCTGTTGCCTGTCCCATGTCTGAGGCGCGTCCCGGCGTGTGGTCGAAGGCACGGTGGAAGACGTCGATGAACGCGCTCGGCGAGGACTAACCGCACAAGTGCGCCGCCACCGTCACCGGAGCGTACTCGGCGAGCAGCACAGGGGCGCGGGAGAGTCGCAGCTGATTGCGCTACTGCGGAACGTCATACCGAGATCGGCCTTGAACAGGCGTGACAGGGTGCGGTCACTGGCGCCGACCTGCCTGCCCAGGGCCGCCAGGGAGCGGTTGTCGGCCCTGCCTCTTGTGTCTCATCGCGCCGATCGTCTGACCAGTCATGAGGAGGCAGGAGATCAGAGCGAAGGGCCAGATCCAGAGGGAGGCGTCGGCGTTGTAGACGGGGGTGAGGGCCGACAGGATCGACAAAACGGTCCAGACTGCGAGTCGTGCGGAGAGAAGTAGCCAGGGATTGGTAGAGCGTGCGAAGAGGATGAGCCCGCGTATCGAGTCCGGGGGGATGGTCATACATGTCTCCGCGTATGGTCATGTCACGGCGGCGGGGCCACCATCTTGTGGACCGCCGGTTCAGATATAGCGGTTGCGGTAGCCGTACCGGTAACCGGGGGCGCAGTAGGTCCGCCGGTAAGTGGTCACCGGTCCCCTCGTATGCCAGTAGTCCAGACCGGTCGCGACCAGGCTGACCTCTCAGCTCAGCGTCCGGGCGACGCCCCGCTGGACTGGCCGATCGTGGACGCCACGCACCTGGCCTCAAGGCCGATCTGCTGCTGGTGGACGGCGGCCCACCAAGGACATCCGATGCACTCTGTCCATCCGCGGCGCCTGGCAGCGTGGCAAGCGCGCCGTAGGACCGCTCGTCGGCCCTACCGGCTGGTCGGGGAGTCGACCGGCAGGCTTCCCCCAACATCGAGGTATGCACGACCTGTGCGCACACTATGAACAGAATCAAGCGCCACATGGTGCACCGACGCACGCGTTCCTAACATCACAGCGCTCGGCGCGAACTGCGCCCCTGGAGTTCAGGAGCATCGCTGTGAATCGCTCAGGCCGGATCACTCTTCCCCCTCGTCGCCTCCGGACCCGCGCACGACGCCTCGTAACGCTGACTGCTGGTGTCACAGGCCTCGTTGCTGGGTCGCTCAGTGGCATCAGCCCGGCCCAGGCGGCCGCAGAGACGCCCCCAGCACTCGTCTCCTGCCCTGCGAACCTGGCGGAGAAGGCCACCTGCTACACCGGCCAGGACACCAACGGCGCCTTCTACGCGATTGCTGTTCCCAAGCAGTGGAACGGCTCGCTCGTCGTGCACGCTCACGGCGGCCCCGACCTGGGCGACGCATCCGACCCCGAGCGGAGCGTCGGCGACCTGGAACGCTGGTCGGTGATGGTGGACCAGGGATACGCCTGGGCGGGCTCGTCCTACCGCCGTGGGGGATACGGGACCCGTACGGCCGCCGACGACACGGAGAATGTTCGCCGGCTCTTCGTGAAGGAGTTCGGCGATCCCGAACGGACCTTCGTGCACGGCCAGTCCTGGGGCGGGAACGTTGCCGGCAAGGTCGTGGAGGTGTACGGCAAACACGGTGCCTATGACGGTGCTCTGCTCACGAACGGGGTCCTGGGTGGCGGCTCACGCGGATACGACTACCGCGTCGACCTCCGCGTGGTCTATCAGTACTACTGTCAGAACCTGCCCCGCCCCACCGAACCCCAGTACCCGCTGTGGCAGGGACTGCGGCCCTCCTCGACCCTGACCACGGCAGGACTGCGAGCCCGCCTGCGGGAGTGCACGGGATACACGTCGGCACCCCAGGACCGCACCGCTCTGCAGCAACGCAACCTCGACGACATCCTCGCGGTCACACGTATCCCGGAGCGGACCCTCGAATCACACCTGCGCTTCTCCGTGTTCACGTTCCGCGACATCGTGCACAACCGGCTCGGCGACCGAAACCCCTTCAGCAACGCAGGGGTCAGGTACTCCGGTTCACACGACGACAAGGCCCTGAACAAAGGTGTCGAACGCTTCTCCGCCGACCCGGAGGCGCGGCGCGACCTGTCCTACGACAGCGACCTCACCGGCCGGGTCTCGATCCCCGTCCTCACCCTGCACGCCATCGACGACCCCACAGCCTTCATCGAGCACGAGGCCGCGTACCGGGCCACTCTGGAAGGCGCCCACCGGGCGAAACACCTCGTTCAGACCTTCACGACGGAACACGAGCACAGTGAACTGAGCAACGCCGAGTACGCCAACTCCATTGCCGCCCTAGCCACTTGGGTACGTACAGGAAAGAAGCCCACGCCGCGGTCCGTCGCAGCCACCTGCGCCGTCCACGACCGCACCTACGGCACGGGCTGCTTCTACGACCCCGACTTCCGCCCTCTCCCGTACGCCTCCCGCGTCGAGCCCCGGCCGGGAGGGCGGTCGTGGCCGGCCATGACGGCTCAGCAGGAGAAGGCGTGGAGCCGGATGGGCGGGGTCGGCATCGCACCGTAAGGTGCTGGCCGAGCGGGCCGAGCCACATGTCTGGCCGCCAACGTGGGGGGCGTCAACGCCCTACTTCTCCCGTGGCTGCGTCAGGTTGCACGAGACCCCGGCCGTTGCCGTGGCGGCGGCCGGAGTCTTGCCGTGCACTTCGTTGACCAGATGGTCCGACGGCTGATGTGCGACGTGGACCTGCCTGGGGCTTGTTTCGAGGCCGGATGTACCGGCAGGGACAGCATCCTGGTGCACCTGCGGGAGGAGTCGGCATACAGGCAGCGGGTAGCGGTGCTGGCTCTGGACAGCCGCGGTGCGGAAGGTATGACGCAGCTTGCCCTTGAGTACGCCTATCGACTGGCCGGCGAGTACGAGTTCACGGCGGCGGCGGTGTCGCCGCTGGTCGTCCTTCTCCCGGATGTTGCACCTGATGCCGTGTTTCGTGGGTAGGCGCGGAATTCACGGGAGCTGTAGGTCTTGTCACCGATGACCTGGCCGGCCGAGGTCGCAGCGATCAGATGAAGTGGCTCAACGACAGCGTGGTGCGCAGTCAAAGGGAAGGGAGGCCACCCCATCGTCGACCGTATGGTGACGCCCGCTCATGGGGCCCAGCGGGTCCCGACGCCGTGGACGGCCTCGGACAAGGCCGGACGTGGTGCTGGCTGACAAGGCGTGCTCCTCATGTGCGATCCGTGAGCACCTACGCAAGCGCGGCATCCGAGCGGTGATCCCAGCCCCGGCCGACCGGCAGCGTCACCGGCTGCGTCGCGGCAGGCTGCCGGCGTTCGACCGGGAGACCTACGAACAACGCAACACCGTGGAGCGGTGCATCAACCGCCTCAAGCAGTGGCGAGGCATCACCACCTGCTACGAGAAGACCGCGACGATCTACCTGGCCGGGCTCTATATCGCTGGCATCTTCCTCTGGTCAGGGTCACGATCTCAGCTTGCAGCCGGTCCGAGGGGTGAGCCATGCACGACAATTACCCCGAGCTTCCCGGGGTTCGAGAATGTCAGCCTGGAGGACAGCTACGTACGTGCCTGCTTCCGACCGGCCACGGTCGTCTTCTCGTCCGTACGTGACCTGCACTGAACGGGCCAGAGTGTCATCACGCCTGCAACCGACGCGGGCGACAGTGCCGACTTCGGATCAGTTGACTCCCTTGCCAGGCTCGATGCCGGCTACAAGATGGTGGGCGACTGGGGTGAGATCAACCTGCAGTCAGACGCGCCCAGCCAGCCCGGACCGCCAGGCTGCCTGGTGCAGCCGGGACCGGGCGGCTATCCCTTCGCCTGGAGCCAGGTGTCGAGGGTAAGAACGACGATGTCCTCGGGCGGGCTGTCGGACAAGCAGCGGGCCAGGCGCAAGGCTCCCTGGCCGGGTGCGTCCAAGGAGCCCAGTGCACGCGCACGAAGGCGGGCTTTGCAGGCGTGGTACAGGCTCCCTGGGGCTCCGCGGCCCCTCCTTCGGCCCATTCGGTCCGCCATCGATCAACGAGTTCCTGCGAACTTGATCCGCGCCACCTATGAACGACAGGGCATCTTCGTTGATCGCCTCCACGAGATCTCTACAGGAAAGCGGAGAGACGGTCAGACCAGCTGCGGGCAGCAGCTTCGTCCTTTCGCCGTCAGTTGTGTGCTCCTTTCGGGCTCGCTGGAGTGCGGGGCACGGGCGGGCCTCACAGCATGAGGTCTGGCGACCACTCCGTTTGCTGATGCGTACGACCGGTGCTTCTGGGTTGCCTCCGGTACCTCTTCGGAAGGACGACATGCCCATACGCAACCGCTCGGCAGCTGCTGCCGCCGCCATGTTTCTGGCCGGCTTGACGATGCTGTACGCGGCTCCGGCCCACAGCATGCCCGGCGTGGCCGCCCTCGGTCACAAGCCTTCAGCGGGCCAGGACGGCGCTCTGCTTGCCAACCGCTTTCGGCTCGGTCCGTCTTCGGCACGGATGCCCGACACCTGGATGCCTGAAGGCACGCAGAGTGGCACGCACACCGTCGCCTCCGGAAACACGCTGTGGGACATCGCTCAGCGCACTCTTGGCAGCGGAATGCAGTGGGACAGCGTCTATGCCCTCAATGAGCACACCATCGAGGATGCAGCCCGTCGGCACGGGTACGCCTCCAGCGACCGAGGTCACCGGATCTTCCCGGGAACCGAGCTTGCGCTGCCTTGGTCCGATCACGCGGTGACGCAGCCGTCGTCCCGGTTCGAGCCCGCTCCGTGTCCCACTACGTACGGACCACTGAAGGACACCCGCTGCGGCTTCCTCGTCGTACCGGAAAACCGGGCCCACCCGTCCACGCGGACCCTTCGTCTGGCCGTTGCGCTCGTGTCCGCGCAATCGCCGAAACCACGCCAGGATCCGATCGTGTTCCTCACCGGCGGCCCCGGCGCGGACGCCCTGGGGAACATATCCGAACTCACCGAGGCCGGCCTGAACCGTGACCGCGACATGGTCGTCCTGGCCCAGCGCGGGACGTACTCCTCCCAGCGGCCGTTGACGTGCCCTGAGATCGACCAGTTCTACGCGGACCGCGTGCACCTCCGCTACGACGCACCCTCCACCGGAGACCGGTACGCTCAGGCGGCTGCACGATGCCACGAGCGCCTGACAGCCCAGGGAATCGACCCGGCCGCCTACAACACCAGTGAGAACGCCGCCGACCTGGCGGATCTGCGCCAGGTCTTGGGCATCCGAGAGTGGAACGTGCTGTCGCATTCCTACGGGACGCAGCTGGCGCTGACCTATATGCGCATGTTCCCTGAGGGGATCCGCTCGGTGACCGTCGACGGCGTCGTGCCGCCGTCGGAGGCGACACCCGGCTGGACGTGGAGCAGCATGAGGGAGGCGTTCGACAACATCGTCGGCGCCTGCGCGGCCCAGCCCTCGTGCCAGCAGCACTACCCGGACATCGGTGCCACTTTCCTGCGCATGGTGCGTCAGCTCGAGGCCCATCCGGTCACCACCTACGCGACAGTGCCGCAGGTCGGCAAGGTGAAGGTGGTCCTGGACGGAGGGGCGCTCCTCAACTGGCTGGTGCGTGCCAGCCACGCCCCCGACGACTTCCCGCTGGCCGTGGACGAACTGGCCCACGGCCACCCGGAGCGCATCGCCGAGCAGTGGGCGTCGGCCTGGATTCCCGGCTCACAGGGGATGTTCGCTCACGGGTTCTCGCTGAGCGTGTGGTGCAGCGAATGGGTGCCGTTCGAGACCCCCGGCGAGCAGCTCGCCAAGGGGCAGCAAGCTTTTCCCGAGCTTCCCCGTTCGGTCCTGGCCCAGGCGCCCCAGCTGCCGTTCCTGCGGCAGGCATGCCAGGAGTGGCCCGTCCCGAAGGCGTCCGACTCGATTCGTGCGGTCACTCGAAGCAACATCCCCACACTTGCCATCTCCGGAAGTTTCGACGCACAGACCGGGGCCCAGTGGGGGCGCTTCGTGGCTCGCACGCTTCCCCGCTCAACGGTGGTGACCCTGGCCGGAGTCGCCCACGGGACCTTCGACAATCCGTGCGGGGCAAAGGTGATCACGTCCTTCTTCGACAACCCTGACCACCCCGACACGGGGTGTGTGAGTTCCGTGAAGCCGCCGACGTTCGTCGTCGGCAGTGAAGGAGCCGGTTCGTGAACGAGGACGTGCTGTCGGCCGAGTCCGACGCTGTGCGCGGTGCTTCGTCCGAACACGGCGGTGCCATGCGATGGTCTCGACGCGGCTTTCTCGGAGCCACGGCAGCGGTGGGCTGTTCGACGATCTCGCCGGGGCAGGCGGCCGCGGCGCCGCCATCCACCGTCCAAGGCGGCGGCACCGGCACCACCGACACCTCGCCGTTGCGGGCCCTCGACGCCAAAATCCAGGCCGGCATGCACACGTATGCGATTCCCGGAGCGGCGGTGGGCGTGCTCTGGGAGGGCCAGGAGTACGTCAAGGGCTACGGGGTCACCAACGTCGACCATCCGGTTCCCGTCGACGGTGACACCGTCTTCCGTGTCGGTTCGACCACCAAAACCTTTACCGGAACGACCATCATGCGGCTGGTCGAGCGGGGCAGCGTCGACCTGGACTCCCCGGTGCGCCGCTACCTCGCCGATTTCGCGGTGGCCGACCCGTACGCCTCGGCCCAGGTCACTGTACGGCAGCTGCTCAACCACAGTGCCGGGTGGCTCGGTGACGACTACCAGGACTTCGGTCCCGGCGACGACGCTCTGGCCCGCTTCGTGGCATCGATGGCACGACTTCCCCAACTCGCCCCTCCCGGTGAGGTGTTCGCCTACAACAACGCGGCGCTGTGCGTGGCCGGGCGGATCATCGAGGCGGTGACGGGCACGACTTACGAGGCTGCGGTTCGCACACTGGTCATCGATCCGCTCGGACTCGGCCACAGCCGCTTCTCCAGCGATGAGATCGTCGGCTTCAATGTCGCGGCGTCACACGACGTCGTCGACGGCAAGGCCGTGCTGGAGCCGTCCTTCTGGCCTCAGCCACGAAGCCTCGCGCCGACCGGAGG
Organism: Streptomyces sp. NPDC057253; assembly: GCF_042669125.1. NCBI lineage: Bacteria > Bacillati > Actinomycetota > Actinomycetes > Kitasatosporales > Streptomycetaceae > Streptomyces > Streptomyces sp. NPDC057253. The sequence goes on from NZ_JBHUXV010000024.1 coordinate 17,782, forward strand.
CCTGATCTCCAGCGTGCGCGACCAGCTGAACTGGGCCCGCTTCCACCTGGGAGACGGTAGGGCCCCTGACGGCACGCGACTGCTGAGCGAGCAATCCCTGGAACAGATGCGCTCGAGGCCCGGCCCCGGCGGCACCCTGGTCGTGGAACTCGACGGCATGGGAATCACCTGGATGCTGCGCCCTACCGCCCAAGGGCCGCGGATCGTGCAGCACGGCGGGACCTGGCCGGGGCAGATCTCGGGCTTTGTGGTGGTTCCGAGCCGCGGCTTCGCACTTACCCTGCTGACCAACTCCCAAGGAGGGACGGCGCTCCGGGACGAACTGTTCACCGACGACTGGGCCTTGAACCTGTTCGCCGGCGTGACCAACCTCCCCGCTACGGCCAGGTCGTTCAGCGGCGCGCAACTGGCACCGTACGAGGGCTCCTACATTGCCCAGCGGATCAACGAGGAGGGCGCGATGGAGGACACCGTCATCACGCTGACCCGGCACAACGGGCGGCTGCACGGCACCCAGACGGTCCAGGGCCCGAGCAGCCAGGCCGCCGCCGAGGAAATGGACACCGGACAGGGCGAGAGCAGCGATGTCGGGGTCGCCTTCTACCGCACCGACTTCGCGCTGGACCTCGATCCCGACGGCCAGCCGGTCGGCACCCGCTCCAACTTCGTGCGGGGACCCGACGGAAAGGTCCTCTGGTGGCGCAACCACGGACGGCTGCACCGCCACCAGACAGGCTGAACCGGACGCCCGTGGGCCGGGGGCCGTACTTATGCTCGGGCAGCACCCGGAGGAATGACTTGAAGTACCTGGTCAGGTTCTGGGGTGGGGGAGTGCCCAACTGGCTGCTGGGTGGTCTCCACCGTCCAGTACTGAACAGGACGGGGACACCGGCGCGGCGTGGCTTGTACTCCACGAACTGCCGGAGCTGGGCGAAGGGCCTCGGTCACAATGCGCCTCGAGATGATGAGGTTGGCCCTCGCGTGCCGTTCGGTGCCCAGTGCCGCGCAGCCGACGGCCGCCGCCGTGTCGTGCGGAGCTGGCCACGCGGCCCTCTGCGGCCGCCGGTTGCGGAAGGCGGCGACGGTGAGCGGCCTGGGCTCGGCTACCAGCTGTGCGCCACGTCCAATACCAGTCGTCCGGGCAGTACCAGCACCCGGAACGGCAGCGTGGCCCGGACACCGAGTCCGATGTGGGTTGCCGAGTCGTAGTAGCCGCCGAACTTCGCGTCCCGCAAGGTCTGGTAGCCACTGAGGTCCAGCCCCGGCAGCGGAGCGGCGAGCCCGACCGGATACTGCGACTGGTTGACCGGCGCGGTGAACCTGATCTCGATGACTGCCCCGCCCGCGACGGGGATCCCGGTCCCGGACGGAATGTGGGCGAAGCCGGGCACGTACCGCGCCCAGTAACCGGCTGGATCAGCAGTCGTCATGCCCGGAATGTCGAAAACCATCCGGTCGTAGCAGGCGTGACGGCCGGTGCGGACATCCGTCAGAGCCCCGGCCATCGCGAGCGATCCGGGTCCTGCCTTCGCCATGCTTCCCCACGCCGTCTCACATGCGGCGGTCTGCGGCGTGGCAGCGACAGCCGGCACGGCGCCCGTCCCTGTCAGTATCAGTACCACCGTCGCCAGCACCGTTGCCAAGCGTCTCATCGGTGAGCAGCCCCTTTCCGTTCCTGTGTGTCGCGCATCGATGCCCTGTCAGACAAAGAGGACAGGGGGATGGTTGGAGCTGGCGACCGCCATTTTTCGGACATTCTGATCGCTGCCTCCGCCGGGCAAATTGCCTAACTCGGAGCCAGAACGCCGGAGGTCACCGCGGTATCGGTCAGACATGCGGGACATGGGCGCGTCCTGGTCCGGGCATGGTCCGGCTCCTGGCCTCGGTAGGGCGACTGCGACTCCCGTGACCGACGCCATGCCCCTAGCAGGTCGTACGCGTCGGCGAGAGTGGCCACGGCCAAGAGTGAGGGACGAGAGCGTCACGGCAGCGGGTCGCCTTGCGGAAGGGCGGAGCCGTGGTGGGCCCGGATGACCGCGATGACCGTGTCGGCGGTGCGGTCGAGGTGGCTGCGGCCGTCAGGCAGCAGAGCCGTTGGGCTGATGTAGCTCCGCGGGCCGAAGTGGGTAGCCGGGTCGAGCCGCTGCACGGTGACCTTCCCCGCGCGGACGGCCCGGTTCCATCCGCTATGGCGGGACAGCCTCCAGCGCTGAGGGAAGATCCAGGTCGCAATCTGCTCGATCCGGTCGTTCGCGCTGGTGAGCTGATGCAGATGCTCGGCATGGGTGAGGTCGTTGGCTCCGTTGTGGAACCCGCCGAGCGTGATCAGCAGGAGCGGGCAGCGCAGTTGGGTGTACAGCTCCTCGACCGCGCCCGTGGCGACCTGCGCGCCGCCGCTGTAGCTGAGCAGCACCACGGTCGTGCCGCTGTCGGGCCGGTAGCCGGCGAGCCGGAGCTGAGTGGCGATCTGGGAACCGACGGCCTGGTTGTACAGGGGGCGGTAGCGGTGGTCGGCGGCGACGAAGGTCTGCATGACGTTGTGAAGGAACAGCAGCAGCCCGATGTGGCGGCGCAGCCATGCCCACACCAGCCTGTCGGCAAGCGGGTCGGCCAGTGGTGAATAGGGCTGCACCTGTCCCAGCACCCGCAGCTCTGGCGCTCCTGCGATCAGGGCCTCGACCAGCTGGCCACCGTCCCGGCTGTCACGGACGTGGCGCTTGCCGATGCCGTCGAGGTAGACCAGGTAGGCGCCCGGGGGGCTGTCAGGGGTCGCACCCCGGGCGTACGGAACGCCTTCCGGGAGCTCGGTGGCAGGCACACGCCAACCGGCGCCGTACGCCAGAACCTCGTAGCGGGCCAGCAACGCCTCGGCCAGCAGAGCGGGCCCGACCAGGCAGGCCCAGAGCAGGAAACCGTTCATGCGATCGACTCCTGTGCCTCGGTCGCACCGATCCTCACCACAAGGCGCCGAACGGTCTCCACGGCGAGACCCAGCCCGGTCCCGGCGACGGCGACGCAACCGGCCGCGCTCCACCAGCCCAGCCCGCTCGCCGCGGCGAGCGGGCCGACCAGACCCGCCCCCACCCCCACGAAGAGCAAGAAGTGGAGCAGTGGTCCGAGCAACGGGAAGGCGAGAACCGCGGCCAGCACCAGCGGGGCGACCATGCTCGGCGTCCACACCAAGCCGGTGCCCGGGGACGGTGATGACAGCACCGACTCGGCCACGGACCAAGCGGTCAACGGCCACAGCGCGAAGACCACACCTTCGACGAGACCGGCGGGCAGCAGCAGCGCCGCCACGAGAGTCCGCGGCATACCGGAGCGGCGCGCCGCAAGAGGCAGGACACGCCCGGCGGCCTCCGACAGCCCGGCGAACAACAGCAGGACGACGACTGCGGGGGACATCACTCGGCCTCGCCGTGCCGTACCGACGGAGCAGGCTCACCGGGCCCGGGTGAGCCAGTCGTGTGCAGATACCGCTCGAGTTCGTCGGCCGCGCGTCGGTATCCTCCCGCCTCGCGCTGGGCGATCCGCAGGCTGCCGGCGGCCGTCCGGAACCGAGGGTCATGGAGCAGCTGCCGGGCGAGGGTGTGCGCCTCGCCCTTTGCGACTTCCTGGGTGCGCATCGACAAACCGGCGCCGAGTTCTACGATCCGCCGGGCCACCATCGGCTGATCGGCACCCTGCGGGACCACCAGCAGCGGAACCCCGGCGTACAGGGCCTCGTTGACGCTGTTCATCCCGCCGTGGGTGACGAACAGCGCTGCGTGGGCCAGCACCTCCGGCTGCGGCACGAAACGACGGACGAGCACGTTGGCCGGCAACGGTCCCAGCGCTTCGGGATCGGTCTGCCCGGTGGCGACGACCACGGTGCCGCCCAGTGGGGCGAGCGTGGTGGCCAGGCCGCGCAGCAGCCGAGGGGCGGCATTGAACACCGTGCCCAGCGAGGCGAACAGCACCGGGTCCCGCAGCCGGTCGGCCGGGAACGACGGGTCGACCGGTCGGGCGCCGATGCTCGGGCCGACGAACCGGTAGGACTGGTCGAAGCCGTCGACGGCGGGCTGGAACGCCCGTGATGTGTAGACGAGGTTGAGCGGTTGGCGGATGTCCGCCACGTCGAGCAGGGGCAACCCGCGCGCGTCGAAGCGGCGGTGCAGCGCCCAGCGGGACCGCAGGTAGCCCCGGACACTGCGGGGCTGCGCCGCGGCCATGGTCAGCAGGTTCCAGGAGCCGCGGGTGGGGCTCGGGACATGTCGGCCGAGGGCGAACGTGGTGAAGGAGGAGGCTGCCGGTACTCCGAGTTCACGGGCGGCCACCGCGCCCCACAGACAGGCACTGTCGTGGACGATGAGGTCGGGTCGGACGCGGCGCAGGTCGGTCAGCGCAGGGGGCAGCAACTGGACGGCGGCACTCGCGAGTGACTCCATCCATGAGACCGGAGTGGGTGGATCGGGGACCGGCTGATCACCCCCGGGGTACAGGTACACCGTCGCGCCGGTCGCCTCGATCTCCTCCCGGAACGCGGGCGAGGTGTGGTACGTGACGGTGTGGCCGCGTCGGACGAGTTCGGCCACGACCGGCAGCGTCGGATTGACATGCCCGTGCATGCCGATGCCGAGGAACGCGATGGTGCTCACAGGCCGACCTCCGCTGTGTTCGGTGGAGAAGAGAGGGATGCCTCGCGCGGGCCTTCCCGGGGCGCCGAGAGTTCTTCGACCCGGTACAGCCCCGGCCCGCTGACGCGCAGCACGTTGAGGAAGCGCTCCGCGGTGGTGCACGCGGTGCTGATCAGCCGCTGGGACTGTCCGAAGTCCCACGGCGCGGGCCAGGTCTCGATGCCGGTCGGCAGCACCACGGTCGGGATGTGCCGGGACACCTCGTGCAGGTCACGCTCGATCTGGTGGTGCACCATCAGCAGCCCGGCCCTGGCGGCGATCGCGCCGGCGCGTCGACGTGGAACAACGGGGTGCAACGGCGCACTCTCCGGCCCGGTCGCCACGACCACCACACTGGCCGCACCGGCCTGTTGGGCCGCGAGCACCGGGACGTAGGCGACCAGCCCACCGTCGACGAGTGTCCGGCCGGCACGATCAACCGGTGGCAGCATCCCGGGAATGGCCGCGCTGGCCAGCAGCGCGGACTCGAGATCTCCCCGGTCGAGCAGTACCCCGGCGCCGGTGGCCAGGTCGGTGGCCACGGCGGTGAACGGGACGGCCAGTTCCTCGATCCGCGAGGGCAGTACGGCCCGGGCGATCAGTCGACGCAGCCCACGATCGGTGAAGACACTGGTCCGTGAGGAGGGGTAGCCGAGCGGATACACGTCTCGGCGGCGCAGTTGGGTCCACACATGGTCCAGCCATGGTGCCGCCCGTCGGGGATGGGCGGCGGCGATGGCCCCGTTGAGGGCACCCACCGAGGTGCCGACGATCAGGTCAGGGACGAATCCGTGGCGCTCCAGCGCGTGGCCGACACCGATGTGCGCCGCTCCGAGCACGCCACCGGCGCCCACCACCACGGCCACGGGGCGCGGAAGGGTGCGCAGGCCCGTCGTTCCGGGGTGTCCCATCATGATCCGCCTTTCAGGTCGGGTCAGTGGTGCATGAGCAGCATGAGGGCCGTGCCCATGGCGGTCGATCCATGCCAGAAGTGGTCGTAGGGCCCGCTGAGGTCGACGGACCTGCTGAGGCCGGCGGACCCGCCCACGCTGCCCGGAGTTCCGCGCAGCGTGGGCATGTCCCGGGTCAGCGACCAGAGGGCGTAAGCCAGCAGACAGAGCGTCAGCGCACCGGTGACCAGGTCGCCGGTCCGCGCGTCCGTGACTCCGCCGTGCCGCACAGGCATCCACGCCATGGCGGCCATGCCGACCGCGTGCGGGGCCCTGCGCACGAGGACAGCCAGTCCGGGACCGCTGCGGCCGAGAACCGCGGTCAGCGGAAACCACAGAGCCGCGCCGGCGAAGAAGAAGGCCGTCCGCCCCGGTGACGGCCCTTCACCGAGCGGATGCCACGGCATCACCGCCATCGCCGACGCCATGACGGCGTGCAGGAGACTGTCGCCTCGGCCGAGCCACCCGGAGCCCCGTGGCAGCACGGCATGCCTAAGCGCGTACACGGCCGCGGCGGTGAACAGCGCCGTCAGCATGCCGCTCACCACATCGGCGGCGCTCATGCCCTGGACGTCAGTCGGTGGGCCGTGGGGCGCGGAGATGGGCCCGCTGGGCCAGTTCCTCCTCCGAGACGAGTTCGAGCATGGGCTTGCCCGGCGCACACAGCATCGTCACGACGAACCGGGTGCGCGCATCGGACAGCGCGTTGCCGTCCTGGTAGTGGATCGGGTCGCCGCCCGGCTCCCAGAACGTCCCGCCCGCCTCGACCACGCGCTCGGGCTCGCCCTCCATCTCGAAACGGACGGCGCCCTCGATGACGTAGCCGAACGCCGGTCCCGAGTGGCGGTGCGGCGGGCTTCCCGGGTCCCCGGGCTCCCACTCGACGAAGATGGTCATCGCCGACGCCCCCTCGGGGACGGTGAGCGGAGCGGTGTCCTGCAGCAGGTTCGCCGCCGTCTTCCAGCCCTCCGACCGGGTCTGCACTCCGGTCTCCTGCGCTGAGTCCTGTTCCGACATGTGTCGGCCTCCCTGGGATTCAACCGGCCATGACCGCCATGGCCGTCTCCAGTGATGACCGGGCTCCGCACGCGTCTGTGACACATGCGACCACACCAGTGTCACAACATTGGTAGGAGCCCTGTCCTAGGTGTGTGAGGGATCTACGGAAAGGGCCCGAAATGCGAGTCGCTGTAGCAGGAGCCACCGGTCTGATCGGTTCCAGGACGGTCGCCAGGCTTCGTGACCATGGTGTCGAGGTCGTACGTGTGTCGCGCGGCGAGGGCGTGGACGTCGCGACCGGGAAAGGCCTCGACGAGGCCCTGCACGGCGCCGACGTGGTGGTCGACGTCACCGACACACCCTCCCGCGGGGAGGTGGAGAGCCTGGAGTTCTTCGGTACGGCGACCCGCAACCTGCTGGAGGCCGGGGCGAGGGCAGGCATCGAACATCACGTGACCCTGTCCATCCTGGGGGCCGAACGTCTGCGGGCGGGCTACTTCCGGGCGAAGGCGCTTCAGGAGGAGCAGGTGCGGCGCTCGGCCGTGCCGTACTCCATCGTGCGGGCCGCGCCCTTCTTCGAGTCCGTGGAGTACATGTCGCGTGCGGCGACCTACGGCGACGTCGTCCATGTCGCGCCCGTCCTGATCCGCCCCGTGTCGACGGACGACGTCGCCGCCGCGATCGCCCATGTCGCCGTGGGAGTACCGCTGTTCGGTGTGCTGGAGGTCGCCGGTCCCGAGGAGCACCGCCTCGACGACCTCACCGGGAAGCTGCTCGCCGCTCGCGGTTATCTGCGGAACGTGGTCCCGGACGCCCACACCCCCTTCTTCGGGGCGACGCTCGGGCAGGGGACACTGCTGCCCGCGGCGGACGCCCGTCTGGGGCACGAGACCTTCTCCGAGTGGCTGGCTCGGCGATGAGCCCGTCGGCACCCCACCGTCTCCCCGCACCGCACCCCGACAGGAATCAGCCATGAGTGAGCTCGACCAACTACCCGACCGGGACGCGGAGGAGACCGCTGAATGGCAGGCCTCGCTCGACGCCGTCGTACGGAACGCGGGGCCGGACCGGGCCGGTTACCTGCTGCGACGGGTGCACGAGTTCGCGGCCCGGTCCGGTGTGTCCCTGCCCGGGCTCCTGACCTCCGACTACATCAACACGATCCCGGCATCGGCGCAGCCCGCCTTTCCCGGCGACGTCGCCATGGAGGCCAGGATCACCGCCCTGAACCGGTGGAACGCGGCGGCCATGGTCACCCGTGGCTCCCGCTTCGGGCTCGGCGGCCACATCTCCACCTACGCGTCGGCGGCCTGGCTGTACGAGATCGGCTTCAACCACTTCTTCCAGGGCAAGGACGGCACCGGCTCGGGCGACCAGCTGTATTTCCAGGGGCATGCCTCGCCTGGCATCTACGCCCGGGTGTTCCTCGAAGGGCGCCTGAGCGAGGCGCAGTTGGACGGTTTCCGGCGGGAGGCCGACGGCCACGGGCTGCCGTCCTACCCACACCCGCGTCGCCTGCCGTGGCTGTGGGAGTTCCCGACCGTGTCGATGGGTCTCGGTCCGCTCGCCGCCGTCTACCAGGCCCGGTTCAACCGCTACCTGCACGCCCGCGGCATCAAGGACACCTCCGCGTCGCGCGTGTGGGCCTTCCTCGGCGACGGCGAGACGGACGAGCCGGAGTCGACGGCGGCGCTGGCGCTCGCCGCCCGCGAGCGCCTCGACAATCTCACCTTCGTCGTCAACTGCAACCTCCAACGCCTGGACGGGCCCGTGCGGCCGAACTCCAAGATCGTGCAGGAACTCGAGGCCAGGTTCCGCGGCGCGGGCTGGAACGTGGTCAAGGCCCTCTGGGGCGAGGCCTGGGACCCCGTGCTGAGCCAGGACACCACCGGAGCCCTCGTCCACCGTCTCGGCGAGGTGCCCGACGCCCAGCTGCAGACGTACGCCGCCCGGGACGCCACCTACCTCCGCGAGCACTTCTTCACGGGCGACGCGCTCTCCGCTCTCGCCGCCGGACTGAGCGACAGCCGTTTGACCGAATTGTTCGCGGACTCCCGGGGCGGGCACGAACCGCTCAAGGTCCACGCCGCCTACCGCGCGGCCGTCGAGCACCGGGGGACACCGACGGTCGTCCTCGCCCAGACGGTGAAGGGGCACACGCTCGGCTCGGCCTTCGCGTCGCGCAACGCCAACCACCAGATGAAGAAACTGACCATGGCGCAGTTCCGCGAGATGCGCGACCTGCTCGAACTCCGCATCCCCGACAGTGCGTTGAGCGGTGACGTGGTGCCGTACTGGCACCCGGGAGAGCAGTCGGAGGAGGTGCGGTACCTGCATGAGCGGCGGGCGGCACTGGGTGGCCCGGTTCCCGTGCGCAGGGTGGTGGCCAAGCCGCTGAAGCAGTCGCCGGACCGCCCCTTCGAAACCCTGGAGAAGGGCTTCGGCCATCAGGAAGTGGCCACCACCATGGCTCTGGTACGCCTGGTCAAGGACCTGATGCGCGACCAGGACACGGGACCGCGGTGGGTGCCGATCATCCCGGACGAGGCCCGCACCTTCGGCATGGAGTCCCTGTTCCCGACGGCCGGAATCTACTCGCCGGACGGTCAGACCTACGAACCGGTCGACGCGGACCAGCTGCTCTACTACCGGGAGGCGCGCAACGGCCAGTTGATCGACGAGGGCATCACCGAGGCCGGTTCCATGGCGGAGTTCACCGCCGCGGCGACCTCGTACGCCACTCACGGCGAACCCGTGATCCCGTTCTACATCTTCTACGCCATGTTCGGTTTCCAGCGCACCGGCGACCAGTTCTGGGCGCTGGCCGACCAGATGGGGCGCGGGTTCGTCGTCGGTGCGACGGCGGGCCGTACGACGATGACGGGGGAGGGACTCCAACACGCCGACGGACACTCCCACCTGCTGGCCTCCACGAATCCCGCGGCCGTGTCCTACGACCCGGCGTTCGCCTACGAGATCGCGGTCATCGTCAAGGAGGGTCTGCGCCGTATGTACGGCGACCGTCCCGAGGACGTCTTCTACTACCTGACGGTCTACAACGAGCCCAAGGAGCAGCCCGCGATGCCCGCCGGACCCGGCGTGGAGGAGGGCATCCTGCGGGGCATTTACCGGTTCCGCCAGGCAGCCGAGCCCGCCGGGACGGAGCCGCGGATCCAGCTGCTGGCCTCCGGCGCGGCCATCCACTGGGCGCTGTACGCCCAGGAATTGCTGCTGTCCCAGTGGGGCGTCCATGCGGACGTCTGGTCGGTGACCTCCTGGACGGAGCTGCGCCGCGATGCGCTCGACGCCGACCGGGCACGGCTGAGGGGCGAGGAACGCGTCCCCTATGTGACGGCGGCGCTCGCTGACGCGTCCGGACCGGTGCTCGCGGTCAGCGACTGGATGCGGCAGGTGCCCGACCAGATAAGCCAGTGGGTCGGCCACGACTACACGTCACTGGGCACGGACGGCTTCGGGCTGTCGGACACCCGGGACGCCGTACGACGCTACTTCCGTGTGGACGCCGAGTCGATCGTCGTGGCCGCCCTGGACCGGCTGGCGCGCGCCGGAGCGGTCAGCTCGGAGTCGGTCGGGCAGGCCCGCGAGTGGTACGGATGGCGCGGGTGACCGTCGTGAACCCGCCGCCGGTCGATGCCCCTGAGCGGCATCAGGACGCCTATGCGATCAGTGCCGAGTTCTACGACGTCCTCCAGGCGGAGCGGGACGAGGCCCGGGTGCGCTCGCTCTACCGCGACGACGTCCGCGGGGCCCGGACCGGTGTGCTGGACGTCGGCGCGGGCACCGGGCGGGTCACGCTGATGAGTCTCGTGGAGTCGCGGGTCCCCGTGCACGCGGTGGAACCGGCCCGCTCGATGCGCACCCCGCTGATGACGCGCCTGGCATCCCTGGGCGCGGAGTTCACGACGCGGGTGACCGTGCATCCGCAGGCGCTCGACGAGACGGGACTGTGTGCGGTGGCGGACGTGGCCGTGTGCCACAACACCGTCGCCTGTCTGCACCCGGCCGCACGCCGGGCGCTGTGGCCGGCCGTGGCCGAGGCACTCGTACCCACAGGGGTCCTGCTCGTCCAGCTGCCACCCGCTCGCCTGCCGCGTCGCACGACCACCCATGCGCTGCCGACCCGGACGGTCGGCCGGCACGAGTACGGGGGCCGCCTGGTGACGTCGGCCGAGGGGGACCGAATCCGGGCACGGTTCGACTACTGGGTGTGCGGTGACGGGCGGGTGCTGCGCCGGCACGACGAGACGTTCTGGATGTGGCCCGCGTCGCGCGGTCGGCTGATCGCGGAACTGGAGGAGGAAGGCTTCATCGCGCTGCCCGTACGACCGGAGCCGTCCGTACTGGCCGTACGACTGGCCCCACCATGATGTGCGCCGCGCGGTCGTGACCCGCCCGCATACGATGGGCAAGCGTTTGCGGGAACGGGTCGGAACTGAAGGCGGCACGTATGGGTATGGGGGACGGCGTGAACTCCCTCGATGAGGCGACCACGGTGTTCATGGCGGTGCGGCCCCAGCTCTACGGCATCGCCTACCGCGTCCTCGGCAGCACCGCGGAGGCCGAGGACATTCTCCAGGAGGCGTGGCTGCGCTGGCAGCACACCGACCGTGGCGCGGTCCGCGAGCCGAAGGCGTTCCTCACCACCGTCACCGCCAGGCTGGCGATCAACCTCGCCCAGTCCGCGAGGGTGCGGCGCGAGTCGTACACCGGTCCCTGGCTGCCTGAGCCCATCGACACCCGCGCCGATCCGCAGCTGGGCGCCGAACGGGCCGAGGCGCTCGACCTGGCGGTCCTCTTCCTCCTGGAGAAACTGAACCCGGTGGAGCGAGCGGCCTACGTACTGCGGGAGGCCTTCGACTACCCGTACCTGCAGATCGCGGACATGCTGGAGACCAACGAGACCAACGCACGCCAGCTGGTGAGCCGCGCGCGCAAGCGCATCGCCTCGGAGCGCCGCAAGCCCGTCGACGCCGCCGAACACCGACGCCTCATGGAGGTGTTCCTCACCGCGGCACAGACCGGTGACCTGGCCGTGCTGGAGGACATCCTCACCGAGGACGTGGTGAGCTACACCGACGGGAACGGGCTGCGCGGGGCTTCCCGGATTCCGGTCTTCGGCCCGGTGCACGTCTCCAGGTACCTCGCCGCCTTCGGCCCGCGCTTCTGGCCGCACAAGGAGATCGAGTGGGTCGAGGCCAACGGCGGTCCGGCCGCCCTCGTCACGGACGGCGGGACACCCGTGGTCCTGCTGACCCTCGACATCTCGGAGCGCGGCATCGAGCGGGCCATGTGGGTCATGAACCCGGAGAAACTGGCACGTTACGTGGCATCCCGGCGCCCCTGAACGGGCCGGGGCGTCACACCAACGGGCCCTCGTCGGTCAACCAGTGGTCCGAGACCCCCACACAGAGGTGCGCCCGATGACCGAACCTGTCCGGCCGCCCGACTTGTCCACCGAGCAGGACTTCGACGGGGACTCCTTCGCTCCCCTCTACACCACCACGGTCACCGTGACCGGCGGGACGGCCGCCCACGGGAGAGCCTCGGGCAGGGCGCGCTCGGACGACGGCTTCCTCGACCTCGACCTGCGCCTCCCTGCCGAACTGGGCGGAGACGGCCGGGGAACCAACCCCGAGCAGCTGTTCGCCGCCGGGTTCGCGGCCTGCTTCCACGGCGCGCTGAGCCTCGTCGCCCGCCAGGCCGCGCTCGACCCCGCCACGATCTCCGTCGAGGCGACCGTGGCGTTCGGCCGCAGTCCGCAGGACGGGGGCTACGCCCTGCACATCGACCTGGTCGTCGACTGGCCGGGCGTCACCCCCGACGCCGCCGCTCCGCTCCTGCAACGGGCCGACGCGCTGTGCCCTTACGCGAGGATGGCCTGGCACGGCACACCGACGACCATCACCCTGGCCCCCTGAAGCCCGCTCGGTGTCACAGAACGCGGGACTGTCCGGTCGTACTGGATGAAGACCCCAGCGATCGGAGTGGACCGTGCCCGTCACCGAACAACGTCTCGCCACCATGGTGCTGGTGATCGGCACCGGAGGTGCCGGTCTGCGCGCGGCGATCGAGCTGGCCGAGGCCGGCATCGACGTCCTGGCCGTCGGCAAGCGCCCCAAGGAGGACGCCCATACGGCACTGGCGGCCGGCGGCATCAACGCGGCGCTAGCCACCATGGACCCCGAGGACAGCTGGCAGCAGCACGCCGCCGACACCCTCAAGGAGAGCTACCTGCTAGCCGATCCCCGCACCGTGGAGATCGTCACCCAGGGCGCCGCCCGGGGCATCGACGACCTGGAGCGCTACGGCATGGCCTTCGCCCGCGAGGAGGACGGCCGTATCTCGCAGCGCTTCTTCGGCGCGCACAAGTTCCGGCGGACCGCCTTCGCCGGCGACTACACGGGCCTGGAGATCCAGCGCACGCTGATCAGGCGGGCCGACCAACTCGACATCCCGGTGCTGGAGGGGGTGTACATCACCCGGCTGCTGGTGCACGAGGGCGCCGTGTTCGGGGCGTACGGCTTCGACCTCACCAGCGGCAGGCGCTACCTGATCCACGCCGACGCGGTCATCCTCGCGGCGGGCGGCCACACCCGCATCTGGCGGCGCACCTCTTCGCGGCGTGACGAGAACACGGGCGACTCCTTCCGGCTGGCCGTCGAGGCCGGAGCCCGGCTCCGGGACGCCGAACTGGTGCAGTTCCACCCCTCCGGGATCATCGAGCCGGAGAACGCGGCCGGCACCCTGGTCAGCGAGGCGGCCCGGGGCGAGGGCGGCATCCTGCGCAACGCGCTCGGCGAACGCTTCATGGCCCGCTACGACCCCGAGCGCATGGAGCTGTCCACCCGCGACCGCGTCGCCCTGGCCGCGTACACGGAGATCAAGGAAGGCCGTGGCACGCCCAAGGGAGGTGTGTGGCTCGACGTCTCGCACCTGCCCCGGCAGACGATCATGACGCGGCTGCCCCGCGTCTACCAGACCCTGCTCGACCTCCAGATGCTCGACATCACCCGCGAGCCGATCGAGATCGCGCCCACCGCGCACTACTCGATGGGCGGGGTGTGGGTGCGTCCGGAGGACCACAGCACCGACGTGCGCGGTCTGTACGCCATCGGCGAGGCGTCGAGCGGGCTGCACGGCGCCAACCGCCTCGGTGGGAACAGCCTGATCGAGCTGCTGGTGTTCGGCCGGATCACCGGTCAGGCGGCCGCCACCTACTCGCAGTCGCTGACCGCGCAACCACGGTCGGCCTCGGCTGTCGCCGAGGCCCGCGCCGAGATCGACGACCTGCTCGCCGCGGACGGGCCGGAGAACGTGCGCGCGCTGCAACGCGCCATCCGCAACAGCATGACCGAGCACGCCGGTGTCGTCCGCGACGAGGACGGACTGCGCGCGGGGCTGGCGGAACTCGCGGTGATCGAGAAGCGGATGCAGGACGTCGGCATCCACCCGGACATCGCCGGCTACCAGGACCTCGCGCACGCCTTCGACCTCAAGTCCGCCGCACTCGCCGCCCGGGCCACCCTGGAGTCGGCGCTGGAGCGCCGCGAGACGCGTGGCTGCCACAACCGCAGCGACTATCCCGACCTGGATTCCACTCTCCAGGTGAATCTCGTGTGGTCCCCTACCACGGGTGTCACCCGCGAAAGCATTCCGACCGTCCCCGACGAGATCTCCTCCCTCATGCAGGAAGTCTCGACCACGGGAAAACTCGTCGAATAGGAACCCGGCAGAAGGTGTCACAAACAGATCCGGTGCCCGGTCTCTACTGATACAGGCATCAGGACAACCCGAAAGGAATTCCGTCATGAAGGTCGTAGTGATCGGTGGAACCGGGCTCATCGGCTCGAAGGTGGTCGCCGGGCTCGGCGCGCACGGACACGAGGCGGTCGCGGCGTCACCCAACACCGGCGTCAACACGCTGACGGGCGAGGGGCTGGCCGAGGTCCTGGAGGGTGCGTCGGTGGTGGTCGACGTGTCGAACTCGCCCTCGTTCGAGGACGAGGCGGTCATGGAGTTCTTCCGCACCTCGACGACCAACCTGCTGAAGGCCGAGACCCAGGCCGGCGTGGCGCATCACGTGGCGCTGTCCGTGGTCGGCACCGACCGCCTGCTGGGAAGCGGCTACTTCCGGGCCAAGCAGGTCCAGGAAGACCTGATCAAGGCATCCGGCAACCCCTACTCCATCGTCCACGCCACCCAGTTCTTCGAGTTCGCGAAGGGCCTCGCCGACGGTGTCACCCAGGGCGACACCGTCCACCTGCCCGACGCGAAGATCCAGCCCATCGTCTCCGACGACGTGGCCGCGGCCGTCGCCCGCACCGCGGTCGGCGCACCGGTGGGCGGGGTGGTGGAGGTCGGCGGCCCTGACGTGTTCCAACTAGAGGAGTTCATCCGCATGGGGCTGACCGCCCTGGACGACCCGCGGAAGATCGTCACGGACCCGCAGGCGACGTACTGGGGTGCACCGCTGGAGGAGAACACGCTCCTTCCGGGCCCGGACGCGCACATCGCGCAGACCCGGTTCGCCGACTGGCTCGCACAGCAGAAGTAATGTCCCCGGGTGGCCCTCATCCTCATCGAAGGGAGAGGGCCACCCTTGCGTGCAAAGTCCTGGAGACACCATGTCCCTCGTCGATGAAAACCGCGTCGACCTTTCCGCCACTTTCGAAGGGCTCACCGCGGAAGCCGCCGAGCTGCGTATCAGGGTCACGGAACTGCGCCAGGAACTCGCGGATCTAGGCGAGCGAATGAACGTCATCTCCACCGCACTGAGGTCAACGAGATCCTGATCCGTTCGCCGCGGTCGACAGCACCCTTTCCAGGTGCCCCAGGTCACCGGTCTGCGCCGCCGAGAAGAACGCCTGAACGAGACGCCGGTGCGCGACGGAGTCGACTGGCTGCCCGCGGTGGTCCCCGTTGAGATCCCCGGTGAGACGCCGCTGGGCGCGAGCGACCTGCTGCCTCGTGTTGACGACGCTGAGGTGCAGGATCTCGGCGATCCGGTCGTACGGGTAGCCGAACCCCTCCCGCAGGACGTACGCGGCACGTTGCCGCGCCGTCAGGGTCTCCATCAGCAGGAGAACCGCTCGCTCCACGGCGTCCTGGCGCGCGGCCACCGCTTCGGGGTTCGCCTCGTCGTCCATCCGCTCGGGGAACGAGGGGCCGACGCAGGACTCCCGGCGCTTCCAGGCGGACTGGACGACATTGATGGCCAGCCGGACGGTGGTCTTCCTGAGCAGCGCCGACGGGTTGGAGACAGCCCTGCGGTCGGCGCCCTGCCACCGCAACCACGCCTCCTGGAGGACGTCCTCGGCCTCGTGCGCGTTTCCGACGATCTGCCGGGCGAGGGTGAGCAGTGCGGGCCTGGCCTGTACGAACAACCAGGTCGCGTCGTCCAGCGCGATGGCGGACGTGCCCGCCGTCTCCCGGCTCTTCCTGGTTTCGCTCACATGTGTGTCCACGGTCCGGCTCCTCTGCCTCGTAGGTCAGCAGCTCGAAGGGCAGCCGGCACCAATGTCGCGCCCGGGGGAGGTCCGGCGCGCCCTTGGAAGCCCGTAGGGGACTGCGTGGTCGTGCCGTGGGGGGTCCGTGGCCGGGGCCCGGCCGGATCGCCGTTCCGGTCGGTGGTTGATCCGTCCCGTTCGGTCAAACCCGGGAGTTCCCCGCTTTCGCAGCCGTCTACGATGGATCAGGTTCGCCTCGGTCGCACCACGGCCGCCGTGATCCGGCACGCCCCGGCCGACGCGCCGCCGGGAGGATCTGACGCGGGAGACTGCCATGACGAGCCGCGGTTCCGGAGCAGGGCTCATCGACAGGCAGCATGAGCGCCGCGCTCTCGACGACCTGCTGGCGGGCGCCAAGGACGGGCGGAGCGGAGTCCTGGTCCTGCGAGGTGAGGCGGGGATCGGCAAGAGCGAGCTGCTGAAGTACCTGCTGGAGCGTGCCACCGGATGCCGTGCCGTCAGCGCTGCAGGCGTCCAGTCCGAGATGGAGCTGTCCTACGCGGGCCTGCACCAGCTCTGTGCGCCCCTTCTGCCAGGAATCGACAGCCTCCCGGAACCCCAGCGCGACGCGCTGCGCACTGCGTTCGGGCTGCACATCGGAGCCGCGCCCGACCGGTTCCTGGTGGGTCTGGCCACACTCAGCCTCCTTTCGAACGCCGCCGGGAGCGAGCCGCTGCTCTGCGTCGTCGACGACGCGCAATGGCTCGACCACGTGTCCGCACAGACCCTGGAGTTCGTCGCCCGCAGACTGCTCGCGGAGTCGGTCGTGCTCGCCGTCGCCGTGCGCGAGCCCACCACCAGCGAGATGTTCATCGGCCTGCCCGAACTGCCTCTGACCGGGCTGCTCGAGGAAGACTCCCGCAAGCTTCTCGCCTCGGTCGTCACCGGCCCGCTCGACCGCAGAGTGCGTGACCGCATCGTCGAGGAGACGCGTGGCAACCCGCTTGCCCTGATTGAACTGCCCCACACGCTGAAGGCCTTGGAACTGACCGGCGACTCGGGGCGCGTCCGTACGGGGCCCGTGTCGAACCGACTGGAGCAGGACTTCCTACGCCGTGTCCGGGCGCTGCCCGCCGAGACGCAGCGCCTGCTGTTCATCGCCGCCGCCGAACCGGTCGGTGACACGACACTTCTCAGGCGCGCCGCCGAACAACTGGGGATCGCCGTGGACGCGGCCGCGGCGGACGCCGAAGCGTCGGGACTGATCACCCTCGGCACCTGGGCGCGCTTCCGGCACCCGCTGGTGCGTTCGGCGGCCTATCGCGCGGCGGTCCCGGACGACCGGCGCGAGGCACACAGAGCCCTGGCCGACGTGACCGACCCCAAGCTCGATCCGGACCGTAGGGCGTGGCATCTGGCGCGTGCGACGGTCGGCCCCGACGAGGCGGTGGCCGTCGAACTGGAGCGTTCGGCGGACCGTGCGCAGGCACGTGGGGGAGTGGCCGCGGCGGCGGCCTTCCTCGACCGGGCCACCCAGCTGACGCCCGATCCCGCCAGCCGTGGAGCCAGGGCACTGGCGGCGGCACACGCCAAATACCAGGCCGGCGCCTTCGAGGCCGCGCGGGAACTGGCGGGCGCGGCCGAGCTGGGCCCGCTCGACGAGTTCGGGGCCGCACGGTCGATCCTGCTGCGCGGTCGGATCATGACCGCGTCCAGCAGTGCCGGCGCGGGTCTGCCGCTGCTGCTGCAAGCGGCACGGCGGCTGGAGCCGCTGGACGCCGGGCTCGCCCGTGAGACGTACCGCGACGCGATCTACGCGGCCCTCACCGCCGGCCGGCTGCCGCACGGCAAGGGGATCTTCGAAGTGGCTCAGGCCATTCTCGCCACACCCGCGCCCGCCGAGCCGACGCGGGACGATCTCCTGCTGGACGGGCAGGCTCGGCTGATCACAGAGGGCTATGCCGCGGGCGCGCCGTTGCTGCGCCGGGCGCTGGCCGAGTTCCGGGCCGGCGGGATCCCGCCGAAGGAAGGGCTCGGCTGGCTGCCGCTCGCCTGCCGCCTGGCCCACAGCACCTGGGACTTCGAAAGCTGGTCCGTGCTCTCGGCACGGCTGGTCGACCTCGCGCGCGAGACCGGAGCGGTCTCGGTGCTGCCCTCGGCCCTGCTGCTCCGTCTCTCGAACCGGGTCTTCGCCGGTGATCTCGCCGGTGCCCGCTCTCTCGTGGCGGAGGCGACGGCGATCGGTGAGGCGACCGGGAGCAGTTTCTTCGCGCACTACAGCGCGCTGGTCGTCGAGCCCTGGAAGGGCAGGGAGGCCACGACCCGGCAGGCGATCGACGCGGTCACCCAGGACCTCCTGCTGCGCGGGGAGGGCAAGGTGGAGACCGCCACGCAGTG
The DNA here is from genome assembly GCF_042669125.1 of Streptomyces sp. NPDC057253. Classification (NCBI taxonomy): domain Bacteria; kingdom Bacillati; phylum Actinomycetota; class Actinomycetes; order Kitasatosporales; family Streptomycetaceae; genus Streptomyces; species Streptomyces sp. NPDC057253. Next base: position 36,250 of record NZ_JBHUXV010000024.1, read on the forward strand.
GGCCGCGGCGGTGCTGTACAACGGCCTCGGCAGATACGCGGAGGCGTATGCGGCGGCTCTGCGGGGGTGCGAAAACCCGCAGGAACTCGGTCTCTCCCTGCAGTCCACGGTCGAGCTGATCGAGGCTGCCGTACGACTGGGCAGACCCGCGGACGCGGCCGTGGCGGTGTCCAAGATCAGCGACATGGCGCAGGCCAGCGGTACCGACTGGGCGCTCGGCACCGCGGCCGGTGTTCGTGCCCTGGTGAGCGAGGGGCAGGTGGCCGAAGCCCTGTACCGCGAGGCGATCGAGCGGCTCGGTGGCACAGGCGTGCGGATGGACCTCGCCCGGACCCACCTGCTGTACGGGGAATGGCTGCGCCGCGAGAACCGCCGGGCCGACGCTCGTGCGCACCTGAGCACCGCGCACGACATGCTCGGCCACATCGGAGCCGAGGCTTTCGCCGAACGCGCGCGCCGCGAACTGCAGGCGACGGGAGCGAGGGTCCGCAGGAATTCCGCCGCCGCGCAGGTGGCTCTCACCCCTCAGGAGGAGCAGATCGCCCGCCTGGTCCGGGACGGTCTGACGAATCCAGAAATCGGCGCCCAGCTGTTCATCAGTCCCCACACGGTCGAATGGCATCTGCGCAAGGTGTTCTCGAAACTGGGCATCACCTCCCGCAAGGAGATGCGCACCGTAAGGCTGACGGGCGAGGCGGCGTCAGCCTAGGCGTGGTCGCCGCCGGCCCCCTTGTGCAGCGCCTGGTATTCCCGAGCGGTCGGCTTGATGATCTGCGTGCCTTCTCCGTAGAGGATGCCGCTGATCCGGGAACGCAGTCGCTGGGAGGGGCGGACACCGGGACCGATCGGCTGATACTGCTCGTGCTGGGTGAGGACGTGGAGTTCCTCCTGACGCAGTGGCTCATGCACCTCGACGAATTCGCCGTCGGGCAATCGTTTGATGATGCCGGTCTCGCGTCCGTGCAGCACTTTGTCGCGGTCGCCGCGCTGGAGGCCGAGGGCCAGGCGTTTGGTCAGTACGAACGCCGTGACAGGAACGACTAGGAGTCCGATGCGGACCGCCCATGTCACCGACTCGATCGGGACGTGGAAACGGATGGCGATGATGTCGTTGGCGGCGCCGATCAAGGACACTCCGTAGAAACTGAGCCATGCGACTCCGAATGCCGTCCGAACGGGACGGTTGCGTGGGCGGTCAAGAAGGTTCTGCTCGCGCTTGTCACCGGTCGCCCAGGACTCGATGAACGGATACACGCCCAGGGCGAGGAAGAGACCGACACCCACGGTCAGCGGAATGAGGTTGTCGAGTGCCAGGGTGTGACCCCAGAAGCTGACCTCCCAGCCCGGCATCACCCGGAGCAGTCCGTCCGCCACGCCCATGTACCAGTCGGGCTGCGACCCGGCCGACACCTGGTCGGCACGGTAGGGACCGTACTGCCAGACGGGGTTGATCTGCGCGACCGCGGCCATGACGAAGACGACACCCGTCACCAGCAGGAAGTACCCGGCGGACTTGACCATGTGCACCTTCGCCGGCACACCCACGACATTCCTGTTGGTACGCCCGCGTCCCGGGTATTGGGTGTGCCGGTGGCGGAGCATCAGGATCAGATGGGCGGTCAGCAGTCCCACCATGAGGCCGGGGATGACCAGCACATGGATGGTGTTGAAGCGCGCCACCAGCTCGTCGCCGGGGAACTCGCCGCCGAAGAGGAACATCGACAGGTACGTTCCGACGAGGGGAACGGACAGGATCGTTCCGTTCACCACGGCGAGGCCGGTACCGGACAGAAGGTCGTCCGGGAGGTCGTATCCCGTCAGCCCGGCGAACATGGCGAGGACCAACAGGAGGAAACCGATCAGCCACGTGAGTTCGCGTGGCTTGCGGAAGGCGCCAGTGAAGAAGACCCGCATCATGTGGGCCAGCAGGGCGGCGACGAAGACCAACGCCGCCCAGTGATGGGCCTGCCGGATCAGCAGACCGCCGCGGACGTCGAAGGATATGTGCAGGGTCGAGTCGAAGGCCTCCGACACCATCTGACCGCGCAGTGGGGCGTAACTCCCGTTGTACTGCACTTCCTTCATGGACGGATGGAAGTAGAAGGTCAGATACACGCCCGTGACGACGAGAACGACGAAGCTGTAGAGGCAGATCTCGCCCAGCATGAAGGACCAGTGGTCGGGAAACGCCCGTCGCGTCCTTTCTCTGACCGGACGGCGAACGCCCAAGCGTCCCTCGGCCCAGTCGGCCACCTTTTCACCCTTGCTCATGGCATTGCCACCCGCATCGCTCGCCGTTCACTTTCCGTCGTTCCACCCCAGATGCCGTCCACCCGGCCCATCCGCACAGCCCAGTCGAGGCACCGCTCCGCGACCGGACAGCGTCCGCAGACGGCCTTCGCCTCGTCGATCTGCCGAAGGGTGGGACCGCTGCTGGATATGGGGAAGAAAAGGTCGGGGTCTACGTGCAGACAGGCCGCCCGTTCACGCCACTGCATGGCATGGTCACCTCGTTCAGCACTCAAGGGAAAAGAAGCGCGGTGTTGTTCTGTAAGACCGGACAACGGCCGCGTATGTGACACGTGGCTGCGACGGGCCCGTGTCACACGATCCGGGCGTTGCCGGTCTTACGGGGTGAGCCGACACCCTGCCGCGTGCGGGGCAGCGCGAGCGAGAGCGAGGATGCCCTGTGGACCAGAGCGATGCGGTGCCGATCGGCGAGTTGTGGGAGGAGCGCCGGTTTCTGCTCGACGTCGCCCACTGGATGCTGGGCGACCCGGACGCCGCGGAAAGCGTCGTCGACGAGGCGTACCGCCGGTGGTACGGGCTGTCCGACGCGGCACGTCGGCAGGTGACCGGCCCCCGGTCCTGGCTGGCGAAGACCGTGGGCGGGATCTGCCTGGACCGTCTCGCGCGATCCGCCCCTGGTGCGGCCGGCCAGGGGGAGCGGCATGGGACCCGGCCCTCGCAGGTGGAGGAGGAGGCCGGGAGGGTCGTACTGAACGCGCTGGAGTCGCTGTCGACCGCCGAGCGCGCCGCGTTCGTGTTCCGTGCCTTCGGGATGGCACCGGGCACTGTCGCCGACCTCGTGGGCCGTACGGAGCCCGAACTCATCGAACTCGCCGCACGGGCCAGGCAGCGGCTGCGACTGCGCCGCACCCGCTCCACGACACCGCGGCAGCATGACGCCGTCGTCCACGCCGTGCACGGGGCGTGTGCCATCGCGGACGGCGAACTGCTCACGTCGTTGCTGTGCTCGGACGCGACGGCGTTCTTCGACGGTGGCGGCAAGGTACGGGCGCTGACCGGACCGGTCCACGGCTGTCGGCAGGTCACCGACAGCCTTCTGACGCTCCTGGCCCGAAGCCCGCGCACCACCTTGACCCCTCATTCGGTCAACGGCCGGACCGGTCTCGTCGCCCGCTACGGCGACCGGGTCGTCGCTGTCATCAGCCTTGACGTCTCGCACGACCGTGTCGCCCAGGTCTGGGTCATGCTCAACCCCGACAAACTGCGGTCCTGGAACCACCGCCCTGCGTGAGACCAGGGGCGGCCGCGAAACGTGACCGCGAGCCGAGGAAGGCGGCGATCTTGCTCGGTGCGAACACCCACAGCATCTGGTGAATGCCGTGCCGGGAGGCGGCCGCGGTGACGAAGGCGACGGCACGACCGTCCCGGTGCAGCAGCACGCCCGACGAGCCGTTGGCGTCGACCAGCTCGGATACCGCCCCCTGCCACAGCCGACCGTAGGCCGAGAGCCTGGCCACCCGGGCACGGCCCACCACGGGTACCCGGGCACAGCCCCGCATGCCGTTGCCGTCGGAGAGGCTGACGACATCGGGCGCGAGCAGGGCTTCCAGGGACGCCATGTCTCCCGTTCTGGCCGCTGACACGAAGGTGTCGAGGAGGCGTCGGTGCTCAGCCGCGTCCAGGCTCTCCCGCCGTTCGTCCAGCAGATGCCGACGGGCACGGCTGACGATCTTCCGCACGTTGGTGAGGCTGACGTCGAGCATGTCGGCGATCTCGGCGTAGGCGTAGTCGAACGCCTCACGCAGGACGTAGGCGGCGCGTTCGACTGGAGTCAGTCGCTCCAGTACCAGCAGCAGCGCCATCTCCACCGCCTCCGCGCGCTCGGCGCCGAGCGCGGGGTCCGCGCTGGTGTCGACGGGTTCCGGCAGCCACGGTCCGATGTACGTCTCCCGACGCAGGCGCGCCGACTGCGCGACGTTGATGGCCAGGCGGGTCGTGGCGCTCGACAGGAAGGCCGCGGGACTGAGCACCACCGAGCGGTCGGTCTTCTGCCAGCGCAGCCACACCTCCTGGACCACGTCCTCGGCCTCGACGGTGCTGCCGAGCACGCGGTAGGCGATTCCGAAGAGCCGACCGCGGTGGTGCACGAAGACGGCGACGGCGTCCTCAAGGTCGTCAGGTGTGGTGGGGGACGGTTCGACACGCATGATCCACTGGCCTCCGTTGCTACGGTTCATCCGCTGCATGGACCGCGACCGACCCATGCTTGTGACAGCAACGGACGATGTGTTTCCACGGACCTGCCACATGCCACTGTTCGAGACACCGAGATGCTCTGTCTGACACCCGAAGCGCTGCCTATGATGTCGACAAGCGTTGAGGAGGGGAGAACCGATGGTCTCCGCGAGCCGTACGGCCCACAGCATCGAGGTCACCGCCGAGGGCCTTCAGGAGGAACTGTCCCGGCTGCAGTTCCAGAAGCAGGCGCTGGAAAGGGAGTTGGCGGCGGTCGTGGCCCATCTCGGCTCGGTGCAGCGGGCCCTCGGCGCCTTGGAGAGCGCGCTGGTCACGCCGGCCGCCGCTGCTCCGACGGACGAGCAGCAGTACGGAAAGCTCACGGAGCAGATCCTCGCGTACTTCGCCGAGGTCGGTGACGTCGAGGTGCGAGCCCGTGACGTCGCGGCGGCGCTCGGTCGCGACGCGGACAGCGGAAGCATCAACGCGGTCCGCAGCACACTCGACCGCCTCGTCGCCTCCTCCCGCGTCCGGCGCGCCGGCAGGGGTTTGTATCGCGCCGGGAGTTCCTAGCGCACGGCGGTCACCGCGACGAGCCGAGGACCACCACGACGCACGCGATCAGCGCCAGTGTGATCAGTGCCATCCCGGTGAGTGTTCCCCGCAGCCAGTGCCGGATCCTGACGTGGTGCTGCGCCTCCATCACCCCGGTGCGCTCGGCGATGTGATCGGTCACCATACGGGCGACCTGTTTCTGCTCGTCGACGTACCACTGCTCGATGTCCCGCTTCTGCTCGGGGGTGAGCCCCTCCACGCGCGCGGTGAAGGCCGTGACACGGCGGAGTGTCGCTCCCCTGTGAGCCTCCCGGTACAGGAAGCCCTCGATGTCGGGCAGGCCGCGTGCGGCCTCCTCGCGTGCGGCCACGGTGTACCCCCGGTGGAAACGAGAACCCCACATGGTCATGGTGTGCTGCCTTCCTTCGCACGGTCGGCACTCGGCATCTGCGGTTGCCCACCCGTGACGAAGGCGTTCCGCGGGTGCTGGACCGAGGCCAGGGACACGAGATCCCGGCCGGTCAGGGCCCCGGTGAGCCAGACGGTCAGGACGCGGATCTTCCGTTCCCAACTGGGCACCGCGAGCACGTGGTAGCCCCGGTGCATCAGCCACGCCGGGAACCCCTTGATGACGATGCCCTTGTACTGGAAGATGCCCCGTCCCAGGCCCAGCGTGGCCACCACGCCCAGGCTGCTGTGGCGGTAGTTCCGCACGCGCCGCCCGCGTAGGTCGGCCACGAGGTTCCTGGCGAGAAGTCTGCCCTGTCGCACGGCGTGCTGTGCGTTGGGCACGGTGCGTGCGCCCGGTACCGACGAGGCCAGGTCGGGAATGGACGCGTCGTCGCCGGCGGTCCACACGTCCGGCACGGGGCCGGCGTCGGTGCCCACCCGCAGATCGGCGCGGGCACGGAGCAGGCCGCGCTCGTCGAGCGGCAGGTCCGTGTGGTTGTGCACGACCGGGTTGGCGGCGTTGCCGGCGGCCCAGACGAGCAGTTCGGAGTCGTACTCCGTTCCGTCGGAGAGGACGACATGGCCGTCCTCGGCGGACAGCAGCTGGGTGTTCAGATGGACATGAGCACCGCGGCTCTCCAAGTGACCCACCACCCAGGCACCCGGTCTGTCGCTCACCTCCGGCAGGATGCGGCCGCGGGCCTCGACGAGGTGGAAGGACAGGTCGTCGGGGCTCAGTTCCGGATACGACCTGAGCATCGCGGTCGCCAGCGACAGCAGTTCGCCGAAGCCCTCGACTCCGGAGAAGCCGCCTCCCACGAACGTGACGGTGAGCAGCCTTCGCCGCTCGGGGCCGGCCGGCAGCGACGCGGCCTGGTCGAACGCGGTCATCAGCCGGTCCCGGATGGCCACGGCCTCCTCCACGTGCTTGAGGCCGATGGCCCGCTGCGCGAGTCCGGGAATGGGGAAGGTGCGGGTCACCGCGCCCGCGGTGACCACGAGGATGTCGTAGCCCAGCTCGTAGGCGTCGCCGCGCACGGGGCGGACGGTGACCGTGCGGTCCGCGTTGCTGATCCTGGTCACGGTGCCTGAGATCAGGCGGGTGCCGCGCAGGTGCCGCCGCAGCGACACGACGGCGTGCCGTGCCTCCACCGAGCCGGCCGCCACCTCGGGCAGGAACGGCTGATAGGTCATGTACGGGCGTGGGTCGACGACCGTGACCCGAGCCTCGCCCGGACGCAGCTTCTTCTGCAGGCCCCAGGCGGTGTAGAAGCCCGCGTAGCCGCCGCCGACGATCAGAATCTCTCGCATGACTGCCTCTGCTTGTTGTCCGTCACCCTGTAGACCGAGCAGGCCGCGCCGATGTGACATGCGGCGACGACTCGGGGCGTGGAGGTGGGTACCTGCTAGGCGTTCTCGCCTGTGTCCTGCTCTCCCGCGGCCACGGCGTGCACTGCTTTGTGGATCTCGACGGTGAGCGTGTGGACGAGCTCCGTGACCTGCGTGTTGTGACGCAGTTCGAGTTCCTGTGCCTCGTAGTCGTGGTCGGCCTTCTTGCGGGTGAACTCGGCCTGCCGGTTCTGGCCGATCATCACGAACGTGGACAGGAAGATGGCTTCGAGCGAGACGACCAGGGTCAGCGTCGGCCACGGGCTCCTCTCCGTCCAGATCATCCACGCGGCGAACCCGACCACGTGGACGTAGACGAACCACATCGACCCGGCGAACCGGGTGATCCCGTCGGCGATCCGCAACTGGACGTCTTCGGCGCGCTCCTTCTGCACCTCCAGATAGACCGGGTGCCTGCGCGCCTGGGACGGCGATCTCGACCGGCGCCGGTCGGTCCGGATCCGACGCCCCCTATCGGCGCGATTCACCGGGGCCGCCCAGAAGTTGGTGGACGGCTCCGTCCATGTCCAGGTGGCACTCCTCGCCGCCGGTGGGCACCAGCGCGAGGGTCCGCCGAAGGAAAGCCCTCAGGGCTTGAGCCGAGACGGTCACGACGACCGCCTTCTCCTTCGGCCATGGGCACAGCGCGATGTGCACCCTGTCCGCCAGCGGGTCCCGACAGGGCCAGACCTGGACGTCGCCGAGGCCGGCGAGCCTCTCCAGCCCGTCCAGGAGGAGATCGCGGCCGACCACCCACCGCACGGTCGCGTCGGTGCACATGTGGAACTTCAGCGACACCGCGTAGGGATCGGCTCTGTCGTAGGACAGATCGAGCAGCACGGGCCGGTCCACTCCTTCGGCGACGACCAGGCGGACCATCATTCGGCACACCACCGGCGTGCGACTGTCGGGTTCTCTCATCACATCACCGCTCGATGAATCGGTGGGGCTCAAAGGAGGATCGGAAGACACACGGTGTGCTGTCTCATGTGCCCTCTCATGTGATCCAGGGACAACCCGATTCTGCGAGACCTGTGTGGGTGGGCACCATCAGTCAAATGACCCGCAAGTCGTCACGCAGTCACGTGACTGATGTTTGTCCTCGCGGGCCGGTGCACGGTGAACCCAGGCCTTCCCAGCGTGCGGTGGGAAGGACGGCGCGAACGTACGGAGTACCCCATGTCAGTCGGCTCACGTGTCGAACGGTCGCCCCGGACCCCTGCTGAGGACGGCGGTCGGCCCTTTGAGGTGGTGGGACGCGGGCGGCAACTTCAGGAGCTCATGGCGCTACTCGGGCAGGGCGCTGGCGCGAGCAGCCGTGCCGTGCTGCTCTCCGGGGAGCCCGGCGTGGGCAAGAGCGCACTGCTCGCGGAGGTCGGCAGGGTCATGTCCGAGGCCGGGGCCCGGGTGCTGTCGGCCGTCGGCGTCCCGTCCGAGGCCGAACTCGCCTATGCCGGACTCCACCAGTTGCTGTTGCCGCTGAACGACCGGATCGAGCGCTTGGCTGATCCACATCGCGGGGTGCTGCGCAGCGCGCTGGGCTACGGGGGCGATGGGGTTCCCTACGGGCGGCACGTCGCCGAGTCGGTGGTCGTCCTGCTGCGTCGGGCGGCAGCCGAGGGTCTCGTGCTCGTCGTCGTGGACGAACTCGCCAGTTTCGACCGGGCCAGTTCGGCGGTGCTGGGCGTCGTCGCCCGCCGGTCGGCGGGCATCCGGGTCGGATTTCTCGCCGCTTGCAGATCGGGAGCCGAGACCTTCTTCGAACGAGCCGGACTCACGGAGTGCGAGCTGCCGCCGCTGGACCCCGACGCGGCGGCGGAACTGCTCCGGGCCCGCTTTCCCGGGCTGGCCTCACCGGCGCGGGAGCGTGTCCTGGCGCAGGCGCGGGGCAACCCGCTGGCTCTCGTGGAGCTGCCCGCCGCGCTGAGCGGCCCCCAACACGACACGTCGGCCGATCTGCCCGACGTACTGCCTCTCTCCCCACGCCTTCGGAGCCGCCACGCCTCGCGCGTGGCTCGCCTTCCGGCCGCATCACGCCGACTTCTGTTGCTCCTCGCCCTCGACGGCACCGGAGACCCGGGAGTCCTCCGTGCCGGATCGGACGACCCGAAGGTGCTCGCGGCGCTGTCGGCGGCGACGCCGGACCGTCTCGTCGCCTTCGACGACACGAGCCGACGGTTCGTCTTCAGACATCCGCTGACCAGGGCCGCGGTCATGGAGACCAGCACTCTGACCGAGCGCTGTCAGGCCCATCGCACGCTCGCCGAGATCCGTGCGGAGGCACCCGAGCGGCGGGCCTGGCATCTGGGCCGGGCGACCCTCGTTCCCGACGAGCGCGTCTCCGCCCTGCTGGAAGAGGCCGGGCAGTGCGCCGCCCGGCGGGGTGACGCCACGGCGGCGGTTGCCACCTTCACCAGGGCCGCCGAGCTGAGTTCCCGAGCCGCGGACCGCGCACGCCGACTGGTCCTGGCCGCCCACCTCGCTGCCGACGCGACCGGTGAACTGCGCACGGCGTCACGACTCCTCGACCGAGCCCGGCGCGCGGCCCCGGAACTGACCGGGTCCCCACTCGCCGCCGCGACGGCGGCCCTCCTCCTGCTCAACGGCGACGGCGACGGCGACCTCGACATGGCGCACCGACTCCTCGTGGACGCAGTCGAGACCGGAGACGACGGCGAGGACGACGCCCTCCGTGAGGCACTGCGCATGCTGCGGTTGGTGTGCTGGTCCGGTGGCCGGGATGACCGGTGGACACCCTTCCGAGCCGCCCTCGACCGTCTGAAGCCGGCGGCGCCGCACCTGGACACCGCCCGTGCCGACTGGTTGAGGCAATCACGGGACGTGTCCTGGGACGCGGTCCGTCGGGGACGCCGGGGCGGCAACGTACGCAGGCACATCGACGGGCTCATGTACCTGTGCCTGGAGAATTTCCCGGCCGGCCGGTGGGAGGAGACCGGAGCTCTGGCCGCTGAGGGCCTGAGGGTCTGCGAGGAGCGCCGATACCCGTTCTTCTCCTGGTACTTCGAGTACCACCGGGCCCTGCTCGCCGCCGTCCAGGGGAACTTCGAGGAGAGCCGGAGCACGGCCGACCGGATCACGCAATGGGCTGTGCCGCGCGGGGTTCTGACGGCGGCCGACTTCGCGGACCATGCCCGTGTCCTCACCGAACTCGGCGCGGGCGACTACGAGTGCGCGTACCGCCACGCGGTGGCGATCACTCCCGTCGGCCGAGTTGCCTCCCGACCTCCGCACACGCTGTGGGGCTGCATGGACCTGGTGGAGGCGGCCACGCGCACCCGGCGCTCCGCCGAGGCGCGGGCACACGTGCGGGCGCTCCAGGAGGCCGGTGTCGCGACCCGCTCCCCGCGACTGGCGCTGCTGGTGGCGGGCTCGGCCGCACTGGTCGCACCCGATGACGGCGCGATCGTACGTTTCGAGGAAGCCCTCGCCGTCCCGGGAGCGCAGGACCGGCCCTTCGATCTGGCCCGTATCCGGCTGGCTTACGGGGAGCGTCTGAGACGCATGCGTTTCGTCACGGAGGCACGAGCCCAACTGGAAGCGGCGGGCGAGGCGTTCGAGTATCTGGGCGCCCGGCCGTGGGCGGATCGGGCTGCGGGCGAACTCCGCGCCACCCACCGCTCCCGCACCGGAGCGAAGCACGGTTCCGTGACCCTGACCGCACAGGAACGGGAGATCGCCGTACTCGCCGCTTCCGGGTTGACCAACAAGCAGATCGGCGAACGTCTCCATCTGTCGCCCCGAACCGTGGGTACGCACCTCTACCAGCTGTTTCCGAAGCTGGGAATCGCCAAACGGGCGGCCCTCAGGGATGCGCTGGCGTCTCTCCCCGCGCCGCGAGGGCCTCGCTGAGGGTCACCCGCGAGGTGATGCCGAGCTTCGGATAGATCCGGTGCAGGTGGGCCGCCACGGTGCGGTGGGAGAGGAAGAGACGTTCACCGATCTGCTTGTTGGTCAGTCCCGCGGCGGCGAGTGCGGCGATCTGGTGCTCCTGCTCGGTGAGCGGACTGGTTCCCGGATCCTGGAGGGCCCCGAGGCCGGTACGGCCGGTCGCGCGCAGTTCCTCCGCCGCCCGCGTGGCCCAGGGAGCGGCTCCGAGACGACGGAAGGTCGTGAGGGCGGCGGACAGGTGCGTACGCGCGTCAGCGACGGCCCGTGTGCGACGCAGGTGCTGTCCGTAGGCCAGCCGGACCCGGGCGAGCTCGAAAGGCCAGCGCTCGGCACCGGGAACGGCGAGGGCTTTCTCGAAGGCGTCGACGGCCCGGTCCTCGGGGGCGACGAGCGCCGCCGAACCTTCGGTGACCAGCGCAAGACGGCCGGAGACGGCAGGCAGACCGGTCTGTCGCATCACGGCGACATGGGCGAGCGCCTCGGCTCGGCGTCCGGTGCGGACGGCGGCCTCCACCAGGTCCAGGAGAACCCAGAGAGCCAGCGGGGCATGGGGGACCAGCACGCCTGAAGGGCTGATTGCCGATGCTTCGAGGTAGGCCTTCTCGTGGTCGCCGCGCGCCAAGGCTGCCAGCGCCGTCATGTGCCGCGCGAAGTGCTCGACGGTCCGTGCCCCGCGGGGTACCGCCCAGTCCGTGATCCCCTGTGCCAGTCCCCGCACCGTGCCGTCCTCGCCCCGTGCGGCGGCCAGCAGGCCCTGGGCCCGGCGGAACTGCTGCGCCAGCATCTGGTAGCCGTGCGCCTCGCACAGCGCCAGCCCCTCCGCGGCGAGACGGCCGCACTCGTCCCACCGGCCTGTCATGAAGTCGTCCAGGCACAGCACCACCAGCGCGATGAGGGCCGACGTCACCGCGCCGCCTTCGCGGCCGTCCTCGACCACGGGCCAGAGCGCCGTACGGCACCCCGTGGCCCGGTCCACGAAGAGGGCCGCCATCGCGATCCGCTCGATCCGGCTCGGGTCGGTCTCCCGGTGCAGGTCCTGGATCACCGCGTCGAGCAGGCCGAGGGCTGCGGGGGAGGAGCGCGCCGGGTCCGAGTAGACGTCGCCGAGCAGTTCCTGGAGGGGCGGCATCGGCACGGTCAGCTGCGCCGTCGCTGCATGATGCGCGGCCCACAGCTCGGGCCTGCCCGCGCACAGACACACCCTGCGCAGGGTGCACAGCGCCTCGAAGAGCGCCTCGTCGTCGCCGTCGGACCGGCCGTCGCGGGTGGTGATGGCACCGACGAGCAGCCGGTGCGCGGTATTGACGTCACCGTCGCGGTTGAGCAGCACCTGGGACGCAGCGGCCGCCGCCCGCAGCGACCCCCTCAGCTCGGGGTCGGCACGCCGGGCCTCGACGAGTAGTTCGGCCGCCGTGCGCAACTCGCCGGCGACGTCCGCGCCCACGAAGGCGGCTTCGGCCAGCCGCCTGCCGCGGTCCGCGGGACCCGGAGTGAGGTCCGCGGACCGCACCAGCGCGTTGAACGCGCCGACGGCGTCGCCGCGCCGGCGGACCCGGTGGGCGGTGCGCTCCAGGAGCGCCGCGACCTGTTCGTCCGGATCGGGCGTGGCCTCGGCCAGGTGCCAGGCCCGGCGATCGGGCTGCCCGGTCAGGGCCTCGGCCAGAGTGCGGTGGGCGGCAAGGCGCTGACCGCTGGTCGAGCCGGACACGACGGTCGCGCGGATCAGCGGATGGTGGAAGGTCAGCCGCCCCAGTCCGCGGTGCTCGATCCGCACCAACTGCGCCCGCTCCGCTGGCGCGAGAAGGGACAGCACGTCCTCGCCAGGGGTGGCGGCCCGCAGCACCGACAGGTCGCCGCCGCCCTCCAGCGCGGCCAGGAGCAGCAGCCTGCGGGTGGGGGCAGGCATCTCCGCGACCCGGGAGGCATACAGGTCCTGCAGCCGACGGCTGAGCGGGAGCACCTCGGGCAGCACCACGCCCGCACTGCCCCGCGAGTCGCCGAGCGCTGTCGGCAGCTCCAGCAGTGCCAGCGGGTTGCCGCGGGCCTGCGCCAGGACCCGTCGCAGCTCGCGACCGCCGAGCGACGGGAACCGGGAACCGACCAGGTCGGCCGCCGCTCCGCCGTCCAGCGGGGACACGGTGAGCTCGGGAAGTCCCGCCCGTTCGAAGAAACTCTCGAATCCCGGACGGTAGGCGGCGAGAAGGCCCACCCGGCTCCCGCTCAGCCGCCGGGCCACGAACGCGAGCGCCGCGGCACTGGCTCGGTCGACCCATTGCAGGTCGTCGAGGACCAGCAGAACCGGGCGCTCGCGCGCGGCCCGGCGGAGCAGCGCGAGTACGGCCCCGTAGAGGACCAGTCGGTCCACCGGGGCGCCGTCGCCTCCGCCCGGAGCCGCGCCGAGAGCTCCGCCCAGCGCCACGTCAAGGGCCTGGCGGTGCACCGGGTCGAGCCCTTCGCACTCATGCAGCAAGGGTTCGAGCACGTGGTGGAGTCCGGCGAAGCTCAGATCCGCGAGGAACTCGATCCCGTCGGAGCGCAGGACCAGCACACCGGCCGCCGTTGCCACCGTCGCCGCGGCGTCCAACAACACGGACTTGCCGACGCCGGGCTCCCCGGACAGCACCAGCACCCCACCGCGCTCGGGCACTTGGCCGACGTACGACCGAAGCAGCTCCAGCTCCCTGTCGCGTCCCACCAGTGCCCCGGTCGTGCTGCGCGGCACCGAGCCGTGACCGGCCACCTTTGGCCCCCTTCGGAAACTGACGTGGCGGACTACTCGTCCTGGGCCGTGATTCAGTCGGCGTCAGGTCGTGGGGCGCGCAGGTGTGACCGCTTCTCCAGCTCCTCCTCGTCGACCAGCGTGAGCATGGGGCGGCCGGGCGCGCACAGCATGATGACGACGTACTTGGCGGGCGTGTCCGACAGGGCGTTGCCGTTCTGGTAGTGGATCACGTCCCCGCCGGGCTCCCAGAACGTCTCACCGGCCTTGATCACCCGCTCCGGCTCACCTTCGAGTTCCCAGCGGACGGCACCCTCGGTGACGTAGCCGAAGGCGGGCCCCGAATGGCGGTGCGGCGGGGTCCCGGGGTGTCCCGGGGGCCACTCGACCACCACGGTCATCGCCGAAGCGCCCTCCGGCACGAAGGGCGGCTTGACGTCCGCCAGCATCCTGGGCCCGGTCCCGCTCATCGATTCGTTGTCCAACACCGTGTCCTACCTCCGGTCGATCCGACTGTTCAGGAAGAAGACAACGCGCGGCCCGGATGTGTGACACAACGAGCGACTCCGGTTGACCGCAGTCGAATGACTCATGCAACTCGCCACAGCAACAAGGAAGCTGAGCCGGTAGTCGAATCGACGGTGCACTGCACCGTCTTCACACGGAATCACAACGTGAGGAACCACACCATGTCTCTCGGTCTCGAACAGAACGGCGGGCTGACCGTCGGCGTGGATCTCGGCGGCACGAAGATCGCCGCAGGGACGGTCGACCCCGCGGGAGAGGTCGTCTCCCGGATGCGGGTCCCCACCCCGCGCGACCCGGACCGGATAGCCCGGGCGATCGCCGAGGCGGTCCAGCAGGTCCGCAAGGACCGGGACGACGTCAGAGCGGTCGGTGTCGGAGCCGCCGGATACGTGGACGCGGACCGCGCGACGGTGCGCTTCGCACCCAACCTGGGGTGGCACGACAAGGAGATCCGGGACTTCGTCCAGGAGGCCACCGGGCTTCCGGTCGTCGTCGAGAACGACGCGAACGCCGCCGCCTGGGGCGAGTTCATCCACGGTGCCGGTGCCGGACACGACGACATGCTGATGGTCATGGCGGGCACCGGCCTGGGCGGCGGCATCATCAGCAGGGGCCGGCTCTTCCGCGGCCGCTTCGGTATGGCCGGCGAGATCGGCCACTACCGGGCCGTTCCCGACGGACTGCCGTGCCCCTGCGGTCAGTTCGGCTGCATGGAGCAGTACGCCAGCGGGGCGGCTCACACGCGCCGTGGCCGCGTGATGGCGGCCGCCGATCCGGCTCGCGCCGCTCAGGTGCTCGCGCTGGGCGACGGCACGCCCGCCGGCCTCGACGGGCGCCATCTGACCGAGGCCGCCCTCGCCGGGGACCCCTTCTCCCTCGACGTGTTCGCCGAGTCAGGCCGCTGGCTGGGCCAGGCCCTCGCCGACCTCGCCTCCATCCTCGACCCGTCCGTCCTCGTCATCGGCGGCGGCCTCGGCGACACCGGCGAGCTGATCAGGCGCCCGGCCGAGGTTGCCTACCGACGGGCCCTCGGCGGCGGCGAACACCGTGTCTACGCCGAGGTCCGCACGGCCACCGCCGGATCGGACGCCGGACTCATCGGCGCGGCGAACCTCGCCCGCCTCCACGAACTGCTCGTAGCCCCGGTGGCCGGCGTCTGAGCCGTGCGCACTGGTCAGCCGCCAGCCGTCTTCCCGATCCACGTCCTCTCCGACTGGTGATCCTGTCAGCGTGCCGGGCCCCGTCCCGTGAAGGAGTTGCTTTCCATGACCGCGAACGCCTCATCCGAGGGGCGAGCCCACCCAAGGGCCGCGCTCCGCCCGACCAACCTCCGACGCGTCACCTACATTTCGGCGGCCGCGTCGATCGGCGGCTTTCTGTTCGGCTACGACAGTGCCGTCATCAACGGCGCCGTCACCGGGATCCAGCACCGATTCGACGTCACCTCCAGCGAGACGGGCACCATCGTCGCCTCGGCCCTGCTCGGGTCCGCCTTCGGAGCGGCCGTCGCCGGGCGACTGGCCGACCGCATCGGCCGTCGGCGCGTGATGCACCTCGCCGCGGTCCTCTTCGCGATCAGCGCGCTCGGTTCGTCCGTGCCCTTCTCCGTCTGGGACCTGGGCGCCTGGCGCGTCGTCGGGGGCACTGCGATCGGCCTCGCCTCGCTGATCGGGCCCACTTACATCGCCGAGGTCGCCCCACCCGACCATCGAGGGCGGCTGGCCTCGTTCCAGCAGGCGGCCATCGTGCTCGGCATCACCGCCTCCCAGCTCGTCAACTGGGGCATCGCCCAGGGAGCCGACGGCAGGAGCGAGAACCCGCTGGGTGCCCTGCACGCCTGGCAGTGGATGCTCATGGCCGCTGTCGTACCGGCGCTCGCCTACCTTTTGCTCACCCTGCGCATCCCCGAGTCGCCGCATTTCCTCGTCGCGAGGGGCCGTGAGGGCGAGGCCCTCGCCGCGCTGCGTGAACTCCAGGGCACATACACGGGCGCCGAAGACCGGATCACCGAGATCCGGCACGCTCTCAAGACCGATCACAAGCCGCGGGTACGCGATCTGCTCGACGGCCGCTTCGGCCTGCTGCCGATCGTGTGGGTCGGCATCGGACTGGCCGTCTTCCAACAACTCGTCGGCATCAACGTCATCTTCTACTACTCGTCGTTGCTGTGGCAGTCAGTGGGCATCGACCAGGCGAACTCCCTTCTGATCAGCCTCTCCACATCGATCGTCAACATCGTCGGAACCGTCGTGGCGATGCTGCTGATCGACCGGGTCGGCCGCAGGCCGCTCGCGCTGACCGGTTCAGCCGGCATGGCCGTGTCGCTGGCCTTCGCGTCCTGGGCGTTCTCGTACAAGACGGGCAGCGGCGGCAGTCTGTCCATCCCGGACACCCAGGGGACCGTGGCGCTGGTCGCCGCCCACAGCTTCGTGTTCTTCTTCGCGGTCTCCTGGGGTGTGGTGCTCTGGGTGATGGTCGGCGAGATGTTCCCGCTGCGGATCCGTGCCGCGGCGATGTCGGTGGCGACGGCCGCGAACTGGATCGCCAACTGGGCCGTCACCGAGAGCTTCCCGCGCATGTCGGACTGGAACCTGTCGTCCACCTACGCGCTCTACGCGGGCTTCGCGCTGCTCTCGTTCGTGTTCGTCGCCGTCCGGGTGCGGGAGACCAATGGCAGGAAGCTGGAGGAGATGGGATGACAGCGCCACGTATCGCGGCCTGCCGGGGCACCGACACCGCGACCTTCTTCCCCGCTCCTGGCGATCTGGCGACCGTCCGGCGGGCGCTCCTGATCTGCGGCCGGTGTCCGGTGCTGATCCCCTGTCGCCGGTACGCGCTCGACCACCGGGAGCGGTACGGGATCTGGGGCGGCCTGACCGAAGAAACCCGCGAGACGCTCCTGCGCATCGGGCCGCCGCCGGCTGAACCGGGAGTGACAGCTGCGGAATCTGTGTCTCCGCGCTGGGCCGCAGACACTGCTCAAGTCGTTCTACCGATGGTGTGAGAGACCCGAGGGTGTAACGGGCCACGGCTAGGATGCGGTGCGACGTGACTCTCCGCTCGGAGGAAGCCGCACATGCCCAGCCCAGCAGCAGCCCCCGCGCCATGATCGGCCGGGACGAGGAACTGCACATCCTGCGCGGGCTGCTCGCGGACGCGGCAGCCGGACGCGGTGGCGCGCTGCTGATCCATGGCACCGCGGGCGTGGGCAAGTCGGCTCTGCTGCGGGCGGTCGGCACAGCGGGCACCGAGCGCGGCTTCAAGGTGCTGAGCACGGCCGGTGTGGAGACCGAGCTCTGGCTGCCGTTCGCGGCCCTGCAACTGCTGTTGCAACCGGCCGCCGACGGCATCCGGAAGCTGCCGTCCCCGCACCGGACCGCACTGGTCGACGCGTTCAGCGCCACGCAGACCGAGCCCCACATCTTCCAGGTCGCGCTCGCCGTGCTCGAACTGTTCGCCGACGAGGCCGACCGGCAACCGCTCCTGCTCCTCGTCGACGATCTCCAGTGGATCGACGCGCCGAGCCGGGATGTCCTCGCCTTCGTCGCCCGGCGCACCCGCGATCTCCCCGTACTGATGGTGACGGCGTCCCGGACCCACAGTCCTGGCTCCTACGCCCCGAGCGCGCAGCCGGACCTTCCCCTGCGACCGCTCGATGGGTCGGCCGCCGCCGAACTGCTCGACGCAGGTGCACCGGACCTGTCGGCGCCGCTGCGGGCCCTTGTCCTGGAGCGAGCCGCGGGCAACCCGCTGGCCCTGGTCGAGCTCCCCAAGACGGTGCGGGACGCCGCGCCGCAGCTGGACGATCTGCCCCTGACTCAGCGGCTGGAGGACGCGTTCGCCGCGCGTACGGACTCGGCGAGCCCGGAATGCCGAACGCTCCTGCTGGCCCTGGCTGCCGAGCCCAACGCACCACTGAACCGGCTGCTGGACGTGTCGAGCGGTCTCACGGGCACGAAGGTCACCCTGGACGCGGTGCAGGAGGCGGTCGACGCCGGCCTGGTCGGTCTGATCGGCCGCGCCCTCGAGTTCCGGCATCCGCTGATGCGCTCGGCGATCTACACCCGCGCCGCGGTCGCCGACCGGCTGGCCACCCACCGCGCCGTCGCCGAGGCGATGGCCGACACCCCCGAGCGCCGGCTTTTCCACCTGGCTGCCGCAGCGATCGGTCCGGACGAGGAACTCGCCGCTCAGCTGGAACGTTTCGCCGATACGGCGCTGGCCCGGGGAAAGGTGGCCTCGGCCGTGCCGGCACTGCGCCAGGCGGCCGAACTCGTCCAGGATCCGCGCCGCAGGACCGAGATCCTGGTCCGGGCGGCCGAGTCCGCCAGCGAGATCAACGACCGGGTCCACACCCAGCTTCTGCTGGACCGAGCCGACATGAGCGAACTCGGCCCGCTGGAGCGGGCGCGCCTCATGGTCGTATCGGACAAGGCGGCCTTCGAACCCGACGAACCGCAGCGCCGGATCGAGGACATGGTGACCACTGCGGCCGGCGCATTCGACACAGGAGACGTGCGGGTCGCCGAGAACCTGCTGTGGCGGGCCGCCGCCCGGTGCTTCTTCCAGGACGGTGACGCACGGGTGCGCTCGCTGGCCGCGGCCGAGCTGGACCGGTGGAACCCCGATCCAGACGCTCCCGTCGTTCTGACGGTACGGGCGTACACCGAGCCGTACCGGTACGGCGCCGAGGTGATCACACGGCTCGGCAACCTCCAGCCGGACCGCCAGGACGGCCGGACCATGCACTTCCTCGGCAGCGGCGCGATGGTCCTGGGTGAGGTCTCCCTCGCCGCCCGCCACCTGTCACGGGCGGCCACGGCATGGCGGTCGCAGGGCAGACTCGGGCTGCTCGCCCGGTCGCTCGCGGGCAGTTGGCCTCGGGTCTACCTCGGTCAGCTCGACCGGGCCCGTGAGGAGTCCGGTGAAGGACTCGCCCTTGCCGAGGAGACCGGCGAGTGGATCGTCTGGCTGGGCGTGAAGGCGACGAGCGGCCTGGTGGCGGCGATACGCGGAGAGACCGAGGCCGCGGCACGGATGCTCGGCGAACTGCGCACCCACCGGCTGTTCCCCGGCATGCCGTTCGCCGCCGTGATGGCGCAGCAGATCGAGGGCCTGCTCGCGCTCTTCGACGGCCGCTCCGCCGAGGCGTACGACGTCCTCGCCCGCGCCTTCGACCCGGACGACCCGCACTACCACTCGGTCAGCCGCTGGCTGCTCGCACCGGATCTGGCGGACGCCGCGGTGGCCGCTGGCACCGTAGAGCAGGCCCGGGAACTACTGGGAGAACTAACCGAGTCGGCCGTCCGGCTGCCCTCGGAGATGATGGTGGTGGCCCACGCTTACACGGAGGCAGCGCTGGCGCCGGACGACACGGCGGAGGAGCACTACACCGCGGCACTGGCCGCGTTGCCCGCCGGCTGGGCTCTGGCGCGGGCCCGGCTGCACCTGCACCACGGCCGCCGGCTGCGTCGGCAACGGCACTACGTCGACGCCCGTAACCCGCTGCGCAGTGCCCGCGACGAGTTCGACCGCATCGGCGCGCGGCCCTGGGCCGAGATGGCTCGCGAGCAGTTGCGGGCCGCCGGCGAGTCGAGCGGCCGACGGCACGCGAACACCAGCGACCGGCTGTCGGCCCAGGAGATGCAGATCGCGGTGCTCGCGTCGCAGGGGCTGAGCAACCGGGAGATCGGCCAGCGTCTGTTCATCTCGCATCGCACCGTAGGAGCCCACCTGTACCGCATCTATCCCCGCCTGGGCATCACCAGCCGGGGCAAGCTCGGCGCCGCGCTCGCCGCACTCCAGGACGGACACCCGGCGACCGACCCGTCGGAGGCCGACGTCGGCTGAGCCGGCCGACCGCACTCCGAACGCCATGGGATCCGGCAACTGCCTGCGCCGACCCGAGGCAAAGCCGTCGTCCCGGTAGACCATGAGCGCGGTGATCAGGAGACGGATTACCATATCCAGCGAGGAGTCCTGACAAGGGAGCTGCCATGGCGAGGCGCGGTGCGCGGGCCGGGCTTCTCGGCAGAGCGAGCGAATGCAAGATTCTCGACGATCTCGTGGCAGGTGCCAGAGCCGGGCGCAGCGGTGTCCTGGTCCTGCGCGGTGAGCCCGGGATCGGCAAGACCGAGCTGCTGAGCCACCTCCTTGCTCGCGCCACCGGATGCCGCACCATCAGGGCGGCCGGCGTCCAGTCCGAGATGGAACTCTCCTACGCGGGTCTGCACCAGCTCTGCGCTCCGCTGCTCGGAGGTCTCGACCAGCTGCCCGAACCGCAGCGCGACGCGCTCGGCACGGCCTTCGGCCTGCGCGTGGGCGCTGCCCCCGACCGGTTCCTCGTAGGTCTGGCCACGCTGAGTCTCCTCGCGGACGCCGGGGGTGACCAGCCGCTGGTCTGCGTCGTCGACGATGCGCAGTGGCTGGACAGGGCGTCTGCGCTGACCTTGGAGTTCGTGGCCCGTCGACTGCTCGCGGAATCGGTTGTGCTCGTGTTCGCCGTTCGTGACACCGGTGCGGAGCACGCGCTCGGCAACCTTCCCGAACTGTCCGTCACGGGACTGACCGAACGCGACTCCTGGACCCTGCTTGACTCGGTCGTCACAGGTCCGCTGGACGAACGGGTGCGTGAACGCATAGTCGCCGAGTCACGCGGAAACCCGCTGGCCCTGCTCGAACTGCCCCGCGGGTTGTCCCCAGCGGAGATGGCCGGAGGGTTCGAGCGTCCGGACGCATGGCCCTTGTCGAGCCAGCTCGAACAGGAGTTCCTCCGCCGCATTCAGGCGCTTCCCGTCGAAACCCGCTCTCTCCTGTTGATCGCCGCCGCCGAACCGCTGGGCGACGTGACCCTGCTCAGGCGCGTGGCCGAGCACCTCGGAATCGACGCCGACGCCGCCGTGTCGCACGAAGGCGCGTCGGACCTGATCACACTCGGCACCCGGGTGCGGTTCCGGCACCCGCTGGTGCGCTCGGCGGCCTATCGCGCGGCGAGCCCGAGCGAACGCCGAGAGGTGCACAAGGCGCTGGCCGACGCCACCGACGCCAGGCTCGACCCCGACCGCCGATCCTGGCACTTGGCCGACGCCGCCGCCGGGCCCGACGAGACGGTGGCCGCCGAACTGGAGCGCTCCGCCGGCCGAGCCCTGGCGCGGGGCGGGATCGCCGCGGCCGCCGCGTTCCTCCAGCGTGCGACCGCCCTGACGGAGGATCCCGCGCGACGCACACAGCGCGCGATGGCCGCGGCGCAGACGAAACTCCAGACCGGGGCGTTCGAGCAGGCGGCCACACTGCTCGGCACGGCGGCGGCCGGACCCGTCGACGAACTGAGCCGCGCGCGAATCGAGGTCCTGCATGCCGGGCTCGCCTTCGCTCAGAACCGCGGCGGCGAGGCCCCGTCACTGCTGCTCGCCGCCGCTCGCCGGTTCGGCCGGCTCGACGATGTCGGACTCGCTCGCGGGACCTACTTGGACGCCATCGCCGCGGCGATCTTCGCCGGCCGCCTGGCGCGCGGCCCAGGACTGCTGGAGGTGGGGGAGGCCGCCCGCGAGGCACCGCAGGCACGGCGGCCGGAGGTGTCCGACGTGGTGCTGGACGCCCTCGCGGTGCGACTCACCGACGGTCTCCCCGCCGCGGCGCCGATGATGGAGCGAGCACTGAAAGCGCTCAGCGACGAACGGCTCCCTCCCGAGGTGCAGCTCCGCCGCCTCTGGCTCGCGTCCGTCATCGCCGCGGATCTGTGGGACGACGAGCGCTGGCTTGCGGCCTCGACACGTCATGTGACGATCACCCGCGAGGCCGGAGCACTCAGCGCTCTCCCCGACGCCCTCGACTCCCGCACGTACTTGCACCTCATCGCCGGGGAACTGGCGGCTGCCGAGTCGCTGATAGAGGAGACGGCGGCGGTGTGCGCGGCCACCGGCAACACCAGCCCCGGACGGGTCGGCCCCCTCGGTCTGGCCGTCTGGCGCGGTCGCGAGAGCGAGGCCCGTACGTTGATCGAGACGAACCTGGGCGAGGCGGTGCCTCGCGGACAGGGGGCCACCGTCACCGTCACACGCTGGTACGAGGCAGTGCTTTGCAACGGGCTCGGTCAGTACGCACAGGCGCTGACGGCGGCCCGGGAAGCAGCGGCCGAGCACCGGGAGTTCGCCTCCTCCCGGTGGGGCCTGGCGGAGCTGATCGAGGCGGCCGTACGGAGCGGCTCGCCCGAGTCGGCCACCGACGCGCTGGAGCGGCTCTCGGAGGCGACGCGAGCCAGCGGCACCGACTGGGCGCTGGGCGTGGAAGCGCGCTCGCGGGCGCTGCTCAGCGAGGGCGATGCCGCGGAGCGGCTCTATCGTGAGGCCATCGAGCGGCTCGAACGAACCCGGGTGCGCATGGAAGTGGCCCGCGCACATCTCCTGTACGGGGAATGGTTGCGCCGCGAGAACCGCCGTGCCGACGCCCGTGCCCAACTGGACGTCGCACATGGCATGTTCAGCCGGTTCGGAGCGGAGGCGTTCGCTGCACGCGCGCGAGGCGAGTTGCAGGCCACGGGGGCGAAGGTTCGCAGCCACACGATCGCGAGGCCCACGGGGCTCACCCCTCAGGAGGCGCAGATCGCCCGGCTCGCCGGGAAGGGACTCACCAACCCTGAGATCGGCGCCCAGCTGTTCATCAGCCGCCACACGGTCGAGTGGCACCTCCGCAAGGTGTTCTCGAAGCTCAGCATCTCGTCGCGTCGGGAGATCCGGGCCATCCAGTTCGAGGACGAGGCGACATCGGCCTGATCGCATCGCGGCTGCCGCTGCCGTGACACTGTCACAGAACCTTCGGGTGCCCGGTCATCATTCCAAACGGGTGTGAACCGACACGGAGGCAACAGTGTTCGAACAGAGAACAGAGGCCGAGATGAGGCTGTATTCCGAGAAGACGGCCAAGGAGCTCGCCTTGAAGAAGAGGCGGCAAGAGGAGAGTGACGACGGCATGCGCAAGAACGATGACGTCGTCGATCCACCCTCCCGGACCGACGGGGCACACGTGACCACGGAAACGAAGATCCCCGCGAATCCGGAGCGAGCGGACTGACCTGTGGCTCAGAAGAACCCGAGCTTCTTGGGACTGTACGAAACAAGTAGGTTCTTCGTCTGCTGGTGGTACACGCACCGCCGCCTCGGACCTGCGGCACAGGGTGGAATCGTCTGCTGCTGAGCCGAGTTGGTCCGCACCTGTTCGGATCTTGGTTCGTGATCTGTGGTGTTGGCCTGCGAGTCCGGCGGCACGACATGGCACAGGTAGGCGAAACCGTCTCTTGGCGTCCACGTGGTCTGGATCGGTGCCTTTCACGCACGTGCGGCCTTTGCGGTCCAGGTGCGTCGCCGGGGTTGGTGACGGCAACGTGACACGTGATGGTCGCTGAGGCGCCCGCTGGGCAGGTGCTGGCAGGGTGCCTCAGCGTTCCTCAGCGGCGAGGTCCGCTTCTCGTTCCTCCTGCGGCGTCTGCGAACGCTTCTCGCACTCGAGCCCGCCTCACGCCCCGTCGATGCCGCCGACCGGCTGTGGATCGTGGACGGCACGCTCGTCGGGTCCGCGACTCCAAGGCAGGCGCCTCCAGCCGCAACTACGGTTCTCTGCGAACGTGCAGGTCATCATCGATGCTGATACGCGGCTGGTCGTGGCCACCGCTCGCCCGGCCGAAGAACTACAAGATCCTCCCCGACTGACTCAGGGACGCAAGGTTATGCCATCCGGACCATCCCCGCGATCAACGTGCTCCGCCTGGTGCGTGATCGACAGCCCGCTCGTGGAGCGACTCCCACGCCAGCAGCAGCTGGCGCTCCAGGGGATCGATCAAGTTCCGGTCCCGATAAGGCGCCGCTCGGGGACGCCGTAAGTGCGTCGGCTCTCGGCCGCCCACTGTGCGTCAGCCAGTGCTGGCACCGCGCCGAGGGCGAGTGGCGCGTAGTTGAACGTGTCGATGGTGCTCGGGCAGGCCTCTGGCAGGCAGAACAGCATGGTGACGACCACGGGGATGCGTTGGACCGACAAGTTCCGCTGTTGCCTCTGGAGCTCCTGTGCCTCACTGCTTCATCTGCGGAGGTGTCAGGTGCCGTGCCTCTCGCCGGGCTGCCTTCCCCTCGCGTCAGACGGCACGGTTGTGTGCGGTGTCATATGGCCCAGACACGCAACTGGACCCATCCGTGGGGCCGTTCACCCGCTTCTCGGTGCGTCAAGAATGAATAAAGGCTTCGATCGCCGACGGACGGAAAGATCCTCTTTGTTGCCCCTTGCAGGCAATCATCTTCTTTGGGGTCAAGGTAGCTTCACAACGACCTCATACCGGGGACACAACTTCACAAATTCAAACGGGGTAGATCGTGACGTTTCGTATCCTCTCGTCCCGAAGACGTAGATCCCTTCCTGGGTCCGCGAGGGGCGGTCGGTGGGCGGCCGGGGTGCTGTCTCTGGCCATGACCTTGACGATGCTCGATGGTGCGTACGCCTCCGCCGCCGTCCCGCTCCAGAACCCCAAGGCGCCGAAGAAGGCCACGGCCGCGCAGGCGGCGGACATCCCGTCCGCGCGGGTGGCGGCACGGTTGTCGGGCAGGCGGGTGGAGGCGCTGTCCGCGCGCACGGAGACATCCACGACGTGGGCGAACAGGGATGGTTCCCTCACGACCGAACTCACCTCCGGTCCCACGCGCTTCAGGGACGAGGCCACGGGGAAGTGGCGCAACGTCGATCTGAACCTGGTTCAGAAGCTGGACGGGACGGTTGAGCCCAAGGCTCACCCCGAGGCGCTGGAGCTGGCCGGCGGGTCCGGGACGCCGTCCAAGTCGTGGAAGGCCGCTCGCGAGGCCAAGGCCACGAACCTGGTGACGCTGGGTGAAGGCGCCCAGCAGGTCACCCTCCAGTGGAAAGGCGGTCTTCCCCAGCCGAAGCTCGACGGAACGCGTGCGAAGTACGTCGACGCGGTTCCCGGCGCGGACGTGGTCGTAGAGGCCACGCGCACCGGTTTCGAGCAGTACGTCCAGATCAAGGAGCGACCCGGTTCGGAGAGTTACTCGTACACCCTGCCGCTGAAGGCCAAGGGGCTGACGGCGAAGCAACTGCCCGACGGCAGCGTGCTGTTCACCGACAGGAAGCACAAAACACGAGCTGTCATGCCCGCGCCAACCATGTGGGACGCCACCGTCGACGAACGCTCCGGTGAGCACACCCACAAGGCCAAGGTCGGCATGAAGGTGGTACAGAAGGGCTCCTCGGTCGACCTGGTGGTCACTCCGGACGCCAAGTTCCTCACCGATCCGGACACCACCTACCCGGTCACCGTCGACCCGTCCACCTCCTCGCTGTCCAACGTCTTCGACACCTACGTCCAGCAGGGCGAGACCGTCGACTGGTCCACCGACACCGAGCTGGACCTGGGCAACCCGGGCACCAAGAACGCCGACAACACACCGCGCACCGCGCGGTCCTTCATCTCCTGGAACACCACCCCGATCCAGGACTCGCTGGTTTCCAGCGCCAAGCTGAGCCTGTGGAACTTCCACTCGGGCAACACCGACTGCAAGCCCTATCCGTGGGACGTGTGGTCCACCGGCGCCGCCTCCACCTCCTCGCGCTGGACCGCCCAGCCGTCGTGGATCGCGAAGAAGGCCACCTCCACCGAGACCACGGGCAACGCCGGGTGCTCGACCCAGCCGGACGGCTGGATCAACGCGGACGTGACCACGCTGGCGCAGGAATGGGCCTCGGCCAAGGCCACCCGCGGCCACATGGGTCTGCAGGCCGCTGACGAGTCGGTGGTTTCGCAGTGGAAGCGGGTCAACTCCGCCAACGCCGCCTCCAACCCGCCCAAGCTGACGGTGACCTACAACTACCGGCCCAAGACCGGCACCGACCGGCAGGCCGGCCCACCCTTCTTCAAGGGCAGCGACGGCGTCTGGTACGTCAACACCACCACGCCGACGCTGCGGGACACCTTCACCGACGTCAACAACGACACCGTCGACGGCACCTTCGAGATCGACGACGCGGCCACCGGCACGCAGGTCGGCAACTACCTGGTGTCGCCGTACGTGCCCAGCGGTCAGCCGGCGTCGGTGACCGTGCCGGCCGGAGTCCTGCAGAACGGAAAGACGTACAAGTTCCGCACCAACCCCTATGACGGCACGCACTACAACACCGCTTGGTCGGCCTACGAGACCTTCACCGTCGACACCTCCGCCCCCTCAGCGCCGTCCTCGGTGACATCCACCGACTACCCGGCCGACCAGTGGGTCAAGGGTGTCGGTCAGCCGGGCGTCTTCTCCGTCACCCCGCCCGGCGGCGACCAGAACGGCGTCGAATGGTCGCTCGACGGTGTCACCTGGACAACCGTGTCCACCGGCGGCTCCACGGCTCCGGTGAAGATCACCATCAAGCCCGATACCGCGGGCACCAACATCCTGTCCGTCCGCAGCACCGACAAGGCGGAGAACAAGTCCGACCCGGTCGTCTACACCTTCCACGTAGGGCCGGGCGGCATCACCAGCCCCCGCGACGGCACCCGCACCGCGGCCCGGGTGCCGCTGACCGCTGAGGCGGACAGCGGCAAATACACCGGCGTCTCCTTCGACTGGCGGCGCGGCGACGCCGACGCCTGGACCCCCGTGCCCGCCGCGGACGTGACCGCGGGCGGTCAGCCCCTGTCCTCGTGGCCGGCCCCGCTCACCGCGGGCAAGAGCGCCAAGCTCACCTGGAACGCCACCTCGACCGTCAACCCCGACGGCGACATCCAGTTGCGCGCCGACTTCACCGGCTCCGGCGCCTCGGCGTCGTCCGACGCGATCAGTGTCGTGGTGGACCGCGGCGCCGACGGCGCCGCCACCACGGATGCCGGCCCCGGTAAGCTCAACCTGCTTACCGGTGACTACAACCTGTCGGCCACCGACGCCTCCTACTTCGGCCTGACGGTGGACCGCACGGCCTCATCCCGGTCCCCTCAGGCCGGCGCCCACGACGACCAGGCACCCATCTTCGGTGAGGAATGGGCATACGGCGCGGCGTCCGACCAGGTGGACACGCCTTTCTCCTATCTGCGCAAGACCTCGGCCACCTCGCTGAGCGTCGTCACGGCCGCCGACAACTCCGAGATCCGCTTCACCGCGACCGGGGACGGCAAGGGCTGGGTGCCCGAACCCGGCTCGGAGGACTACACGCTCACCGGTTCCTTCGCCGGCACCTTCACCATCGAGAGCAGCCTCGGCGAGGTCACCACCTTTGTCCGGACCACGTCGACCAGTAGTACCTGGCAGGCGAAGACCTCGTACACCGACGGGGTCGCGGACTCCACCACCACGACCGTCTCCGAGCCGGTCACCGTGGGCGGCGTGCAGACGGCACGGCCCAAGTACCTCATCGCAGCCACCTCCGCCGTCCCGGCCGCAACCTGCCAGGCAGACCCCTCGGTCAAGGGTTGCCGCGTCCTGGAGTTCGTTTACGCGACCACCACCACGGCGACCGCTTCGGCGTTCGGTGACGTGAAGGACCAGGTCTCGGCCATCCAGCTGTGGTCCACCGCGCCCGGGGCCGCTGCCGCGACCGCCATGGCCGTGGCGGCCTACCGGTACGACGGCTCGGGCCGTCTCGCCGAATCCTGGGACCCGCGGATCTCCCCGGCGCTGAAGACCACGTACGGCTACGACTCCGCCGGGCGCGTCACGACCCAGACACCCCCCGGACAGCTGCCGTGGACCTTCGCCTACGGTCAAGCCGGCTCCAATCCGGCGGCCGGCGACGGGATGCTGCTGAAGGTGTCCCGTCCCTCCCTCACTCCAGGAAGTGCCACCCAGACCAACGGCACCGCAGAGACGAACATCGTCTACGGCGTCCCGCTCAGCGGCGGCTCCGCGCCGGAGGACCTCGGCGCGACGGCCATCGCGTCCTGGGGGCAGAGCGACCTACCCACCGACGGCACCGCCGTCTTCCCGGCCGACCAGGTGCCCTCGGGCCACGACGGCCCCGCCCTCGCCTCAGGCGGGTACCAGCGGGCGGCCATCCACTACCTGGACGCCTCCGGTCGCGAGGTGGACCAGGCCGCGCCCGGTCACCACATCGACGTCACCGAGTACGACGCGTTCGGCAACACCACCCGCACTCTGACCGCGGCCAACCGCGAACTGGCGCTCGGCACCACCGCGGCCCAGCGCACCCAGCTGACGAACCTGGGCATCAATGCCCTGTCGTCCGCCGAGCGCGCCCAACTGCTGTCCACCGTCTCGGTCTACAGCGCCGACGGCGTCCGCGAGACCGACACCTACGGCCCGCTGCACCCGGTCACCCTCGAGGCGAAGCTGACGAGCGGCACCACCACGCTCGCCGGCGCCGGCAGTCAGCTCGCGGCCCGCGTGCACACTGTCCAGGAGTACGACACCGGCCGTCCCACCGACGGCACGGCGACCATCGAGGACCAGGTCACCAAGGTCACCGAGGGTGCACAGCCGCGCTCCTGGCCCACTCTGCTGGCCGACCCCCGCGTCACCGCCCACACCATCGACTGGACCAAGGGCCAACCCACCGGCACCACCCAGGATCCGAGCGGCTTGGGCCTCACCTCCGCGACCTCGTACGACAGCCAGAGCCGGGTCGCAACGACGTCCCAGCCCGCCTCCGGCGGGAGCGACGCCGGCACCACCAGGACCACGTACTACACCGCCGGCTCCACCGGGACCTGCGGCAACCGGCCCGAATGGGCCGACCTGGTCTGCCAGACCGCGCCTGTGGCCGCGATCAGCGGCGGCGGCAGCAATCCGACCGGCCTGCCTACGAAGACCTTCGAGTACGGCCTGTACGGCCAGCCGACGAAGGTGACCGAGACAGCCAACGGAGTCACCCGTACTACGAGCTCGGGCTTCGACTCCGCGGGCCGGGCGACCGTCTTCACCACCAGCGGAGGGCTCGGCGCCGCGGTGCCGGCGGGCACGACGACGTACGACCCTGCCACCGGATTGCCGCTCAAGGTGACCTCGGCGGCCGGCGGCACCATCAGCAAGGCCTACGACGCTCTTGGCCGGGAGATCTCCTACACCGACGCCGACGGCGGTACCACCACCACGTCCTACGATGCGCTGGACCGGCCGCTCAAGGTGACCGACAGCGTCCCGTCCACCACCACCTACACCTACGACACCGTGATCGATCCGCGCGGTCTGGCCACGTCGGTCACCGACTCCGTGGCCGGCACGTTCACGGCCCGCTACGACGCCGACGGCGCCGTCACCGGCCAGACTCTGCCCGGCGGTTACACCATGGCCCAGACCGCCGACACCACAGGAGCGATGACCAGCCGGCTCTATACCCGTACGTCGGATGGCACCGTCCTGGTCTCCGACAGCATCACCCTGACCGTGCACGGCCAGCGGGCCACGCATACCGGAACGCCCGGCGTCACCGCGTCCCAGACCTACGGCTACGACGCGGCGGGCCGCCTCACTCAGGTCCAGGACACCAGCACCGACGCCTACTGCACCACTCGCACCTACGCCTACGACAAGAACAGCAACCGCAAGTCCCTGGCGACGGCCACTGCGGCGGTGGGCGCCGACTGCGTCACAGCCGGCGCCACCACCACGACCTACGCCTACGACACCGCCGACCGTCTGGTGAACTCGGGTTACGTCTACGACGCGTTCGGCCGCACCACCAGCCGGCCCGGCGCCACGTTGGCCTACTACGCCAACGACCTGATCCAGCAGGAGACCACCGACAGCCGACGGCAGTCCTGGAACCTGGACTCCATGCTGCGCCTGCGGTCCTGGACCACCGAGAGCAACTCCTCGGGCACCTGGACCCAGACCTCGGCCAAGGTCAACCACTACGGCTCGGACGACGACAACCCCCAGTGGATCAGCGAGGACACCGCCGGCACCGTCACCCGCAACATCCAGGGCGCCGACGGCAACCTCGCCGCCACCACCACCAAGACCGGCGGCCTGGTCCTGCAGATGGCGAACCTGCACGGGGACATCACCCTTCAGCTGCCCGCAGACACCTCCGTCGCGCCGACCGTCCTGGACGCCGACGAGTACGGCAATCCCAGGACGGGCCAGCCGTCGACGCGGTACGCGTGGCTGGGCGGCAAGCAGCGCTCCGACGAGACCGTCACCGGACTCACCCTGATGGGAGTACGGGTCTACGACCCCACCACCGGCCGATTCCTGTCCACGGACCCGGTACACGGCGGCAGCGCCAACGCCTACGAATACGGCAACGGCGACCCCGTCAACAACTACGACCTCGACGGACGGTGCGGCAAGGAATGTCACGAGGCCAAGGCATGCATGAGCCTGGGCTATTCGAACTGCATGTTCGTGATCTACCTGTCCGGCATCCTGTCCTTGAACATCAAGGGCAACCACGGCCGGCGCAACGCCATCCGTCACTTCATCTGGCAGGCCAGCCTCACCTATTTCTTCGGTGCGGCCGCCGCCAAACGGATAGGAAACGCGCACGAGTGGGGAGAGAAGTGTCCACGGCACGGACGCTGCGACACCAAGGTGGACCAGCACAACAACCGTACGGCACGGATCTTCGAGAGCAGCAGCTACAACCGCAGACAAACCCGCTACTGGCTGAACAGGGGGCTACTGCTCCAGTATCTCTACTCGGTCGGCAGCTACCTGTACCGCTACGGCTACCTCTGGGGCTAGCAGCCGTTGGCGATCAGCAGTGATCGGAACGAACGACAAACCGGGCGCGGCCCCCAAGGGGACCGCGCCCGGTCACCAGTCCTCGCACCCACGTCCACCCGTACTCGCAGGAGCCAAGTTGTTCCCCACACCATCGTCCGTCGGCACCCGCGTCATACTGGCGGCGGCTCTCCTGCTGCCGACCGCCTTCCTCAGTGCGTGCTCCGCCCTCGGCGGCGACGACGGCTGCCACGACACGGCCGCCGAACTCAAGCGACTGGCCAAGCAGCCACTCCTCGACTCGCCACCCGCCCATGCCTCGGCACCCGCCAACTACCGCGGGGTGGGCGTGACCACCGGATGCGACGACGACAGCAGCGGAGCGCCCTGGCTGCACGCGGACCGCCTGTACGCGTTCCCGGGCAAACCTGACGACGTCATCGCCTACTACACCAAGACAGCCGCCGCGGCCGGCTGGAAGTTCGAGGAGGACCCCGCCGCCGGGGCACCGCCCGCCACCGTGGAGGGTGCCTGCTGGACCAGGACCGAGCAGGGCCGGCATCTGCTGCTCGACGTCGACCTCCGTCCCAAAGGCTTCTCGCCCGAGCCCGAGGTCGGCACGGGCCTCGCCTACTCGGTATCGGTCGGCACCGAGCGGGACGGCGGCAAGGAAACTTGCTGGCATTGATCCGGAAGTCGATACGTCCGTATGACGTGCACCGTTGCTTACCCGGGACCGTTCCTTGCTCACCCAAGGCCAAGCGGAGGCCGCACGCATCTCACCGGCGACTGGCAACTCGCAGCCCGAGGTCGTCGAGCCAGTTGTGGACCCGGGCGCGCAACGCGGCGAAGCCGGCGGGTCTCATGCCGTAAGCGGCGCACTCACGGTCGGAGGTGAAGTCGACAGCTTCGAGCCGGCCGTCCAGTTCCTCGAAATCGGCTCGGATCGCTCAGCTCCAGGGGTGAAGCCTGCCTCGGTGAAACCTGCCTCCCACGCGGGCTGCGCCCCGGGGCGGCAGGCGCCGCACCGCCCCCGCACGGTCCCGTTGTGAAGCTGTTGTGGAGCAATGTGGCGATGTTCTGGTTTGATGCCCGCGTGTCGCTGCACGCATTGCGCATGACGGTGCTCGGTGAGGTCGGGGCCGGGATCCAGGCCCGGCCGTTGGACCTGGGCGGGCGGCGGCAGCGTGCCGTGCTCGCCCTGCTGATCGTCGCCCGAGGCTCGGTGGTGACCCGCGACCGGCTCATCGCAGGGGTCTGGGGCGGCACGCCGCCTCCCAGCGCTGCCGCCTCGCTGCACGCCCACGTCTCCCATCTCAGGCGCTGCCTCGAACCGGAGCGGGAGGCGAGGGCGCGCGCCGGTGTCATCGTCAGCCAGGGGGCGGGGTACTCGTTGCGGCTGCCGGACGACGCGGTGGACGCCTGGCGGTTCGAGGAGGCGCTGCGGTCCGCCGCCGTCCATTTCGACCAGGGCCGGCCGTCGCAGGCGGTGTCCGTCCTGGAGTCCGGGCTCGCGTTGTGGCGGGGCCCGGCCTACGCGGAGTACGCCGACGACTCCTGGGCTCGCCCGGAGTCGTCGCGCCTGGCCGAGCTGCGGGAGGCGGCACGCGAACGCCTGCTCGCCGCCCGCCTGGCCCGCGGCGAGGACGCCGTTCTCGTCCCGGAACTCGAATCGCTTCTCGCCGAGGAGCCGCTGCGTGCGGAGCGCTGGCGTCTGCTCGCCCTCGCCCTCTACCGCGCCCATCGTCAGGCGGACGCCCTGGAGGCGCTGCGCCGCGGGCGAAAGGTGCTGCCCGCCGGATCCGTCGCCCCGGGGACGGAGCTGGGAGACCTCGAGGCCAGGATCCTGGCCCAGTCGCCGGCGCTTGACGCTCCGTCCCGGAAGTTGCCGGACAGCGTCCTTGTGACGGCCGGTACGTCCGCCCCGGTCCGTGCGGGCTCGGCTGTCCGGCCCGACGCCCGGCCCGCCGCGCGGGTCGACGCGCTCGTGGAGCGGGAGATGCAGATCGCCGAGCTGCGCGACAGCCTGCGTGCGGCCCTGGACGGCAGACCGGGGGTGGTCCTCATCGAGGGCCCAGCCGGCATCGGCAAGAGCCGCCTGCTCGGCGAGGCCTCTGAACTCGCTGTCGAGCAGGGGGCGTTGACGCTGACCGCCAGGGGCAGCCAGCGGGAGAAGGACTACGGTTTCGGGGTCGTACGGCAGTTGTTCGAGCACATCGTGGGCGGGAGTGAGCAGGCGCTGTTCGCCGGACCCTCCGCCGCGGCGGGCGCGGTGTTCGGGGCGGTGCGAGGGCCGCAGCCGCAGAGTTTCGCGGTGCTGAACGGGCTGTGCGAGCTGACACGGAAGCTGGTGCGGGCGCATGGGCCGCTGGTGCTGGCCGTGGACGACGTCCAGTGGTGCGACAGCGGTTCGGTGCGGTTCCTAGGTCTGCTGGCGGGCCGGATGGAGGGGCTGGGGCTGCTCATCGCTCTCACGCTGCGGACGGGCGAGGTGCAGCAAGGAGGGGAGTTGCCGGGGACATTGGTGAGCGACCCGGCGGTGGTGCGGATCAGGCCGACAGCGTTGACGGCGGGCGGGGTCGCCGATCTGGTGCGCCGGACGCTCGGCGAGGAACCGGGGGAGGAGTTCACGGCGGCCTGCCATCGCGCCACGGCCGGAAACCCGTTGCTGCTACGGCAGTTGCTGCGGGCGCTGCAGGCCCGCGGGATACGGCCCGACGCGGCGCACAGCGGCGAGGTCGCCCGGATCGGGGCACGCGCGGTGTCCGGGCTGGTGCTGGGCCGTATCGCCCGGCTGCCCGAAGAAGCACGGACCGCCGCACAGGCCGTGGCCGTCCTCGGAGACGGGACAGCCACGCTCGCCGAGG
The DNA here is from genome assembly GCF_042669125.1 of Streptomyces sp. NPDC057253. Classification (NCBI taxonomy): domain Bacteria; kingdom Bacillati; phylum Actinomycetota; class Actinomycetes; order Kitasatosporales; family Streptomycetaceae; genus Streptomyces; species Streptomyces sp. NPDC057253. The sequence continues at coordinate 69,804 of NZ_JBHUXV010000024.1, forward strand.
CGGCGGCGCTCATGGAGCGGCCGGAGGCGGAGGCGGAGCGGGCGATCGTGTCGCTCGTACAGGCCGAGATCCTGCGCGACGGTCAGCCGTACGCCTTCGTGCACCCCCTTGTCGGGGAGGCCGTCTACCACGAACTCCCGCCCGGCGAGCGGCAGTTGCGCCATGAGCGGGCGGCCCGCGCGCTGGCCGCCGCAGGTGCGCTGCCGGAGCGGACGGCGGCCCAGCTGCTGCTCGCCCCACACCGAGGGGACCCGGCCGTGGTCGAGATCCTGTGTACGGCGGCCCGCGAGGCCGTAGGCAGGGGCACCCCCGACGCGGCCGCCACCTACCTCGCCCGCGTCCTCGCCGAACCACCCGCCCCCGAACGCCGGCCCCGGGTGCTGCTCGAACTCGGCCGCGCCGAGATGCTCGGCAACGGCCCGGCTGCCGTGGAACATCTGCGTCAGGCGTACGAATCCCTCGCCGACCCGCGAGACCGGGCGCTCGCCGCCCTGCTGCTCGCCCGCCTCCTGGTCTTCGCCGGCGGCCACGGCCAGGCCACCGAATTCGCGCGGCGGGCGGGAAGCGAACTGCCCGCCGAGCTGAGCGACGAACGGCAGGGACTGCTGGCACTGGAGCGCATCAGCGGGTTCATGCACGGCCTGGACCAGCGGCTGTGGCGCACCGTCGAGGACCCGGTCGTCGAGGGCGACGGACCCGGCGCCCGGATGCTCGCCGCCAACCTCGCCCGGGAGGCCGCCTCGGACGGCAGCGACCGCGAGCGGGCTGTGACCCTCGCCCGTTTCGCCGTCGCCGACGGAGTGCTCCAAGCGGCCGGGGAGGAGATGCTCTGGTACACCGCCGGCATCGTCCTGCATCTGGCCGACGAACGGGTCGACGAACTGTGGGATGCCGCCGTGGCCCGTGCCGTCGAGCGGGGCTCGCTGTTCTCCGTGCTCGCCACCCACCTCTGGCGCGGCTTCACCCAGTGGAACAACGGGCACCTGGGCGCGGCCCGGCAGTCCCTGGAGACCGCGGTGGGGCAGTCGGAGATGTGGGGTCTGGCACCGGGCGCCCCACAGGGCCGTACCTTCCTGACCGCCGTGCTGCTGGACCTCGGCGACACCGCCGGCGCGCGCACCTGCCTCGAACGGATGCGTGGCTGGGTTCGGGGTGCGGAGGGCCAGCGACTGCTCGGCGAGAGCGAGGCGCGGGTGCTGAACGCGGAGGGACGCTACCAGGAGGCCCTGGCCGCCCTCGACGGCGTCACGCATCTCCAGCCCGCGCAGGCCAACCCGGCCTGGTGGCCGTGGTCGCTGCTGCGGGTGCGGGCCCTCGCGGGTGTCGGCCGACGGACCGAGGCGCTGGCCCTGGCCGAGGAACAGCTGGCGGTCGCCCGCGGCTGGGGAGCCCCCAGCACGCTGGGGCGGGTGCTGCGCATGGTCGGAGAACTGCGCGGCGCCGAGGGTGAGCCTCAACTGCGGGAGTCGCTCGCCCTCTTGACCCATGGCCCGGCGCGCCTCGAATACGCCCGAGCGCTCCTCACCCTCGCCGAGCACGCCCCGAAGGACCAGGCCGGTTCCCTGCGGAACCGGGGGCGGAGCATCGCGCAGGAGTGCGGGGCGGCGGGCCTTGCGGAGCACGGCCACGCCGCGTGGACATGATCAGGAGCAGTCGTACGTGAAGCTCGTCGAGGCCGTCAGCCGGTCCGGCGCCAACACGTCGAGGGTGGCGGTGGCCTTCATGGTGCCGCGGCCGTCGAAGCTCCACCGCAGCACGACCTTCGCGCTCTTGACGTTCTTGCCGAAATCCTGGTGGAGGACGGCCGACGCCGTGCCGTCGCTGCGTTTCCAGCGGTAGTCGACGGTGCCGGGGTGGCCATCGGTCCTGAGGACTCCGGTGATGACGACCGTCTTCGCGCAGTGGCCCACTGCGGGTGCCGTGACGTCGGCGTCCAGCACCTTCAGTGGTGATCCGGCCGTCGCGCAGGAGCGCAGACCCACGACGACGGCCACCACGACAGCGACGGCCACGAGCAGGGACCGCAGCTGGCGCCGCCACCAGGGACGACGAGGGCGCACGGTCGCGCCGGACGGCACATCCGGCGTGAGCGTGCCCCGCCAGATGGCCGTCGCGCGGTTGTCGGCCATGCCCGGCGCACCGGGCACGCCCGGCCCGAACCGGGTTTCCCCCTCGGCCGTTTCCGAGGACGGAAGGTGCAGGGTCGCCGCGGGATCCGTCGGCGGGAGGGTGGCGGTCAGATCGGGATCGCCGGGGGCGGCCGGCGGCTCCGTACGGGCGAATCGCAGCCGGGGGTCCTCGGAAGGTGGGTTCATCGGGATTCCTCCGTGGATACCCCCGCCTTCAGGCGGGGGAGTAAACGGACTCCTGTGGAGCAGGGCGGGGAAGGCCGATGCGCCGCCAGGGCGGATCGGCGTTCACTGCCAACCAGCTGCACGTAGGTGGTAGTTTGCTTGGTGTCCTGTCGGCGATAACCAAGCTGGTTGGGCCTACCGCCGGGCTGGCGGGATGTCAGGTCTGTGGAGCTGGCGTAAGACTGCTGGGCGTACCAACGTCCCTTGCCGTTAGTTCGGGGCAGCTGCTGTCTGAGAAGCAGAAAGCTCAACCCGCGAGGGAAGAATCTCCCTGCTTCAGCTGGGGGAGAAGTCAACGGGGCGGGTCGCAATCGACGGGGGCCGCGGTGGCCTGGAAGGACCCGTTGCCCGAGTCGGCCGCGGGATCGGTGGTGACCTTGACGCCGAGGTAGCCGGAGCGCGTCGGGACGTGGAAGGCGTGGGTGTAGCGGTTCGCGATCTGCGTCTTGCCCTTGGGCAGCGGGACCGGGTCGGTGGCGACGACCGTGCCGACGACCCGGGGTGAGTCGCTGACGTACCAGCTGAGGTAGAGCGTTCCGTCGGCCGCGCCGTCGGTGGTCACCGTCACCGAGGCAACGATGGTGCAGACGGCCGAGGTCGGGCTGACCGCGTTGATCTGCGCGGAGGTGACGTCGAGCGTGGGCGCCGGTGTGGCGGTACCGCCCCCGCTGGTGGAGCCCCCGCTCGTCGCACCGCCCCCACTGCTGGAACCCCCGCCCGTCGTGCCGCCCCCGCTGGTCGACGTACCGCCCGCGCTCGTGGACGTACCACCGCCGGACGTGCTGCCGGTGGTTCCGCCGCCGCCCGTGGTGCTCGTACCGCTTCCCGCCGTGGTTCCTCCCGCGCCGGACGATCCGCTGCCCGAGCTGCCCGATGTGCCGTCCGGACCGGGGGAGCCGCTCGCGTCGCCGGACGCCGACGCGGAGGGCGAGCCGGCCTGGGAGGGCGAGGGGGAGGCGTCGGACGCCGAGGGCGCCGCGTCCGGGGAGCCGGCAGACGCGCTGGAGCCGGGCTCGTCGGTGGAGCCGCCCGATCCGGCCGCGTTCCTGGTGCGATGCCCCGTGCCCGAGCCCCCGCCCGTCGCGACCGCTGTCACCGCGACCCCGCCGACCACCAGCAGGGTCCCCGCCGCGAGCCCGGCCAGCACCTTCCCCCGCCGACCGGGCAGCCGACGGGAGGTCGGCTTGAGGACGGTGGTGGCCAACGCCGTGGTCCCCGAGGCGGAACCGTCCGCCGACGGGAACCGAAGCAGGAACAGGACGGCGAGAGCGGCGAGTTCACGTCGACCGGTCTCCTCCCACTCCTCGCCGTACGCGCCCGCCGCGACGGCTTCGAGCTCCTCGACGAACGCCGCCGCGCTCTGCGGACGCTCCTCGGGCGTCTTGGCCAGGCCCCGGCGGATCAACGGACGCACCGGCTCGGGCGCCAGCTCGTCCGGGATCGGCGCCTCGATGTGCTGGACGGCCAGCTCGGCCAGCGTCCGGCCCGGGTAGGGCTTCATTCCCGTCAGACACTCGAAGAAGGTGGCCGTCGCCGCGTACACGTCGGTGGCCGGCGCCGCCGCACCGCCGGTCCACTGTTCCGGCGCCATGTAGATCGGGGTGCCCGACGCGTTGGCCGCCACCCCGCTCGGCACGGCGATGCCGAAGTCGACCAGCTTGGAGCAACCCTCGGCGTCGACCAGAACGTTGTCCGGCTTGTAGTCGCGGTGCACGACACCGGCGGCGTGGGCCGCCGCAAGGCCGAGCAGCGAGCCCTTGAGCACGGTGAGCGCGGCCTCGGGAGTCGTGGCACCGTGCTCACGCAACAGCGTGCGCAGAGCCACGCCGTCCACCAGCTCCATGACGATGGCGGCACCGCGCGGGCTCTCCACGAACTCGTACAGCGCCACCACATGGGGGGAGCGCAGCTCGCCCAGCAGCCGGGCCTCGGCGCGGAAGACCTCGCGGAAGGCGGGGTCGTCACTGAGCTGTTCGGCCAGGTACTTGATCGCCACCTGGGTGCCGGTCGTGTCGTGCCGGGCCAGCACCACCCGGCCGCTCGCCCCCGAACCCAGCGTCTTCGTCTGTGTGTAGCCGGGGACCGCCCACGGGTCCCCGCCGCGTATCGCCTCGCTCATCGGGGCCTTTCTTCGTGGATACCCCGGCCTTCAGGCTGGGGAGGAAACGAAGCCCCTGCGGAGTAGCGCAAGAGAAGTCGGTTCGCCGTCAGGGCGGACCGGCGCCCGCTGCTCACCGGCCAACACTCAATGCTCACACGGGAGCTGATAGAGTGTGAGAAATGGCGAAGCAGGTCAAGCGGGCGTTCAAGTACCGCTTTTACCCCACGGACGAGCAGGTGGCGGAGCTGTCGCGCACGTTCGGCTGTGTTCGCCTGGTGTACAACAAGGCGTTGGAGGAGCGCACCCGGGCCTGGTACGGCGAGCAGCGCCGGATCTCCTACGTGCAGTCCTCGGCCGCGCTCACCCGGTGGAAGAAGACCGAGGAACTCGCCTTCCTGACCGAGGTGTCCTCCGTTCCGCTCCAGCAGGCGCTGCGCCACCTTCAGGCGGCGTTCGCCCACTTCTTCGCCAAGCGCGCGCAGTATCCGCGCTACAAGTCGCGGAAAAAGTCCCGCGCGTCGGCCGAGTACACCCGTAGCGCCTTCACCTGGCGCGACGGGCGACTGACTCTGGCCAAGACGGCGGAGCCTTTGGACATCCGCTGGTCGCGTCCGCTGCCGGAAGGTGCGGAGCCGACCACGGTGAGCGTGTCCCGCGACGCGGCCGGCCGCTGGTTCGTGTCCCTGCTGTGCGAGGACACCATCGCCCCGGCCCCCGCCACCACGAAGGCGGTCGGCCTGGACGCCGGGATCACCTCCCTGGTGACCCTGTCCACCGGGGAGAAGATCGCCAACCCCCGGCACGAACGCCACGATCGCGCCCGCCTGGCCCGCGCGCAGCGGGAGCTGGCGCGCAAGGCGAAGGGCTCCGCGAACCGGGAGAAAGCCCGTCGTCGTGTCGCCAAGGTCCATGCGCGGATCGCCGACCGGCGCCGGGACTTCCTGCACAAACTGACCTCGCGCATCGTCCACGAGAACCAAGTGGTCGTGATCGAGGACCTCACCGTCCGCAACCTGCTGAAGAACGGCCGCCTGGCGCGCGCCATCTCCGATGCGGCCTGGACGGACCTGCGCATGATGCTGGAGTACAAGTGCGCTTGGTACGGGCGCGAACTCGTCGTGATCGACCGCTTCTTCCCCAGCTCGAAACTGTGCGGGAGCTGCGGCACGGTCCGCGGGAAGCTGCCGCTGAACGTCCGCGCGTGGACGTGCGAGCACTGCGGCGCGGTGCATGACCGCGATGTGAATGCGGCACGCAACATCCTGGCCGCCGGGCTGGCGGCATCCGCCTGTGGAGACGGTGTAAGACCTCAACGGGAGTCCTCCCGCACGGGGCGGTCGTCGGTGAAGCAGGAACCCCAGCGGGCGACCGCTGGAATCCCCTGCCTTTAGGCGGGGAAGTCAAGTCCTTGACTTCGGCCCGTCCCCCGGGCCGCCCCCGTTCGTGCTCCTGCGATGCGTCTGCTGCGTGATGCGCCTGCCTCGGCTGGGACACGGACGATGCACCATCGGGCTTGCGAACCGCTTGCAAGCCGATCGCAAGCCGGCTGTCGGATTCTCCTGCCGACGGTCTGTCGTACGCCGGTCACACCGGGGGGAATCGGCGTACGACACCGTCCTCGACCCGATCACCGCGGGTCACGGCCTGCAGGGACTGCCGGGCACGGGCATGCTCCAGACGAGCCGGACCATCCGCCGTCAGCGCGAGCGCCTCCCTGAGCTCGCCCGCGCCGTCGGGCCCGCGCGCCTCACCGAGCAGCCGCAGCACCCGGCCGACGGTGCCGGGCGCGCCCCACCGACGGGCCATCGACAACTGCTCCCGCGCCAGCCCTTCGGCCCGCTCCCGCTCACCCACCCCGGTCAGCGCCCGCACCCGCAGCAGCCCCTCGTCCCACCACACCGGGTTCACCACGTCGGGCTGCAGATGCCGTACGTCATCCAGCACCGCCAGCGCCTGCGGCCACTGGCCTTCGGCGAGCAGCACACGAGCCTCGCTCTCCGCGCGCAGACGCGTCCCCTCACCACCCGCGCTCCGCAGCTGCATGCGCTCCACGCAGGCCCGTGCTCCGGCGATGTCACCGAGGTCCAGCAGCACACCTGTCAGGAAGGCCCGGCACTGGGGCGCTCCGGGCCTGACCCCCCACGCGGCGAACTGCTCCAGGGCGGATTCCAGCGAGCGGCGGGCCTGCTCCGGCGCGTCGTGCCGCCACTGTGTGAAGCCCTTCCACAGATGGGCCGACAGCGTGCCGATCAGCGACCCCCGCTGCCCGGCGTAGGTCAGCGTCTCGTCCCACAGCACCCTGACGTCCTCGCCGGCCAGATCCAACACCACGCCCGCCGTGCACCACGAGAGGATCTCGCCGCTGTGCAGCAGTACCCGTTCCGTGAGCGCGCGGCGGGCCGAGGCGATGGCCTCGGCGCGGTCGAGCCGCCACACGGTGGCCTCTCGCGCCGCCTCTGCGGCGAGCATGCGAGCGCCGGGCCCGTCCCCGAGGACGGGCGCCGCGGGATCGTCCGTGCCGCAGATCCGGGCGTCACCGGCTGCCGCGGTAGGGAGCCCGTGGGCGAAGGCACCGAGCCCCGCCAGGGCCAGCAGCCCTCGCCGTTCGTCGGCCGCAGCGTCGTCGCGGTCCATGTCGGCCCGTCCGATGGACAGTTCCGCCGCCGCCCGTGCAGCGAACGCGGCCGCCTCGCCTGGCCTCCCGCTGTAGATCAGCATCTGCGCGAGCAGACGTGCGGCGCCGACCGCCGACGGAGAACTCTCGTACGCCTCCCGCAGATGCCGGGCCGCCGCCGGTCCGTTGACGTGTGCTTCGGCCCGCCCCAGTTCCAGGAGCACCTCGGGCCGTACGTTCGGCGCAGGGGGCTCGAGCAGCGCCCTGGTGAGCAGGGTGGCGGCGGTGTCGTTGGCGCCGCGGGCGCTGGCGCGGGCCGCGGCGCTGCGCAGCACGTCAACCGCCCAGGGGTCGCCCCGGCGAGGGGCCGGCAGCAGATGGGCGGCGATCTGCTCCGAAGCGGCCCCGGCACGGTCGAGAAGGCGTGCCGCCTTTGCGTGCAGAGCCGGGAGCTCGTCCTGCGGCACCGTCCGCAGTACGGCTTCACCGGCCAGGGGATGGGCGAAGTCCAGCGGGTACTGGTCACGGACCACGTCTGCCCGCACCAGGGCCGCCGTGGCGGTGGCCACGTCCTGTTCGGACAGCTCCGTGAAGGCGGCGAGTGCGGGCAGGGAGGCCGCGCCGCCGAGGACGGCGATCGCCCGTACGACGTGCGCGGCGGCGGGCGGCAGCCGGTCCAGCCGGGGGAGCAGGAGGTCGCGGACGGCCCGTACGCCGAATTCGTGGATGGTGCAGGGGTTGGTTTCCTCTCCCGTCTTCGCCAGTGCCGCGAGCATCTGGGTCAACAGCAGCGGCAGTCCTTGCGAGACCCGGTGACAGGTCTGAATGACCTCCTCGCGTACCAGGTCACCGAGGTGCCGGCGTACGAGACGACCGGTGCCCTCCACTGTGAGCGGCTGCGGTTGGAGGTGCACCACCATCGGATCCTGGGCGAGGTCGGCCAGTACGTGCGCGCTCTCGTCCGAGGCGGGCTGTTCCCCGGTGTGCAGTGTGGTCACGACGAGGATCGGCAGGGACTGGATGCGGGGCAGCAGGTGCGCGAGGAAGCGGAGGGATGGCGGATCGCAGGTCTGGAGGTCGTCGACGAGGAGGAGCAGAGGCGAGCGTGGTGGGGTGTGTGCGGTGGCGAGGCGTTCGGTGAGTCGGTAGAGCCCGTGCAGAACGTCGAAATCATCCGCGCCGTCGGATGGCGGCGAAGTCGTGGCAGACAGCACGCCGCCAGGCCCGGAGACCTGCGGGCCGAGCAACTGCCGTACGACGTCGTAGGGTTCGCGCGGGTGCCCGGTGCGTGATGTCTGCGGGCCGGCACCGGCACCTCGTACACGTAGGCCTCGTTGCGTGCCGAGTCGGCGCGTCTCTGCCAGCAGGGCGGTGCGGCCGATCCCGGCGGGGCCCTGCACACAGATCAGCCCGCCACGGCCTGCGGCCGCGTCCGCCAGACAGTGCCGCAGTTCGGCCAACTCGGCCTCTCGTTCGATGAGTTGGCCCGACACAGAGACGTCTGCCGACTCGGGTGCGGGCGGCGGAGGCGGCTCGGGTACGGCGGGGCTCGGGGCATGGGACAGGATCTCGGCTTCCAGGCGTCGCAGGGCGGGGCCTGGATCTATGCCCAGTTCGTCGGCGAGTGTGCGGCGGGCGCGGTGCAGTACGGAGAGGGCCTGGGCGTGGTCGCGGGCCTGGTGGTGGGCGAGGGCGAGCAGCCACCAGCGTTCCTCGCGGAGGGGTCGTTCGGCGACGAGTTCCTCGGCCTCGTGGAGCAGTGACGTGTCCTGTCCGTCTTGTTCCAGGCGGGCCGCCAGCAGCCGTTCTCGTACCACTTCACGCAGTGCCGTCAGGCGGGCTGCCTCTGTCCGTGCCCAGGGCTGGTCCTCGAACCCGGCCAAGGCCGGGCCCTGCCAGAGACCGAGTGCCTCGGCGAGGAGAGCGGCCTTGTCGGGTGTCGAGGGCGTGTCCTGGCCCGTCTGCTCAAGGAGCGCTTCGAACCACCAGGCATCAACCTCGTGCCGAGCCAGACGGATCGCGTAACCGGCGCGCTCCCGCACGAGGATGCTGCTGCGGGTGCCGGCCGTCAGAACCGGTTGGAACTCCCGCCGCAACCGCGAGACGTACGCCTGCAGAGCACCGACCGCGCTCGGCGGCGCCTCCTCGCCCCACATGGCGTCGATCAACCGGTCGCAGGTGACCACAGCGCCCCGGGCCAGCACCAGCAGCGCGAACAGTGCACGCGGCCGGGGACCGCCAAGGTGCAAGGGCCGTCCGTCGTGTGCCACGGTCAGCTCACCGAGAACCCTGACCCGCAGCCCGGCGGCGCTCTCACGGGAGTCGGATCCCGGAGCGCTGGGTCTCGGCCCGGCTCTGTCGGCGTGCTGCATGCGCCTCATAGTGCCCGGCTCTTGCCCCGCCGACCAGAACGGTACGTATTGGGCACTGGGCTCGACGACCGCGATGTCCCGGGCGATGGCGCCGATCCGCTTGGCGGTGCGGCTGCTTCGTGGGATTCCCGCGACTGATCATCCATCGCACTCGATCTCCCGTTGCGTGCGTGCCTGCGTGCCTGCGTGCCTGCGTGCCTGCCCGGGGCGCGGCGGGGATGCAGATGGGGAGGGCGGACAGTAACCGCAGCGACAACGCGTGCCGGGCCGGCCGACCGCGGCGGCGGAGGAAACCTCTCTCGCGCAGACCCCAGGTTGCTGATCCCGGCCCACCAGATCCACGCCCGGTGAATTGGCCTACGAACCGGTGTGCCCATCCCCATCGCACCCTCCCATATGGCATGCTCCCGTCAATCGATACACGCAGTCCACGGCCACCCACCGACGCACCCCAGCCGTTATGTGGCCGCCGAGCAGACCGGGATCCCGGTCGCCGCAAAGGAGTTACGCGTGAGAACCACCCCCCACAGATCCGTCGCCGCGCGCGCCCTCGCCGTCGCCGCGCTGGTCGCCGTTTCCCTGCTCCCCGTCCACCCGGCGTCCGCCGCCACCGACGCGGCCGCGGCCTGCACGCCGACCCAGACGGTCGTCAACGGCGGCTTCGAGAGCGGCACTTCGCCCTGGACACAGTCGTCCACGAGCGTGATCACCAGCCGTTCCGGCCAGTCCGCGCACGGCGGCACCAGCTTCGCCTGGCTCGACGGCACCGGCGGCACGCACACCGACACGCTCTCGCAGAGCGTGACGATCCCGTCCGGCTGCAGCACCGCCACCCTGTCGTTCTGGCTGCACATCGACACCGCCGAGACCACCTCGTCCACCGCCTACGACAAGCTGACGGCGAAGATCGGCAGCACCACGCTGGCGACCTGGTCGAACCTCGACAAGGCCACGGGATATGTGAAGAAGACCCTCGACGTGTCGTCGTTCGCGGGGCAGACCGTCACCCTCGCCTTCACCGGCACCGAGGACTCCAGCCTCCAGACCAGCTTCGTCCTCGACGACATCACCCTCGACACCTCCGGCGACACCACCCCGCCCGCGGACTCGACACGGACGCCGGCCGCGCCCTCGTACACGGTGAACCTGAGCAGCAACACCTCCGGCACCGTCTGGACCGGCCATGAGAGCGCCACCTTCGCCAACGCCTCCTCGACCGCGCTGAGCGAGGTGTACCTGCGCCTGTGGGACAACTACCACGGCACCTGCGACGCGATGCCGATCACGGTCACCAACGTCACCGGCGGTACGGCCGGTTCGCTCTCCGTCGCCTGCACGGCGCTCCGGATCACCCTGCCGACACCCCTGACGCAGGGGCAGTCCGCCACGATCGGCTTCGACCTGGGCATCACCGTGCCCAGCGGCGCCGACCGGTTCGGCCATGACGGTGCGTTCAACAACATCGGCAACGCGCTGCCCGTGCTCGCGGTGAAGGACGGCTCGGGCTGGCACCTGGACCCGTACACCAACAACGGCGAGTCGTTCTACTCCCTGGCCGCCGACTTCAAGGTGACGCTGGACCACCCGAGTTCGCTGCTGGTCCCGGCCACCGGCACCTCGACCGACACCCCAGGCTCCAGCGGGCGCACCGTCACCACGGCGACCGCGACGAAGGTCCGTGACTTCGCCTGGGCCGCGGGCCCGTTCAGCAAGATCTCCGGCACCTCGGCGGCCGGGACGGCCATCAACATCTACTCCGTCTCCGGCATCAGCTCCTCCGACGCGCAGTCGATGCTGAGCACCGCCAAGACGGCCGTCGACGCACACGCCGGCCGCTTCGGGGCCTACCCCTACAGCGAGTTGGACGCGGTCATCGACAACAACTACTGGTTCGGCGGCATGGAGTACCCGGGCTTCGTCCTGGACCTCGTCAGCACCACCGCGCTCACCCACGAGATCGGCCACCAGTGGTGGTACGGCATCGTCGGCGACGACGAGTACAACAGCCCCTGGCTGGACGAGTCGTTCACCGACTACGCCACCGACCTCGCCCTCGGCAAGACCGGCACCAACTGCTGGAACAGCGTCTCCTGGGCCTCCTCGGCGGAGAAGATCACCAACTCCATGGCCTACTGGGACGCCCACTCGTCCCGGTACTCCACCGTCGTCTACGGCTACGGCAAGTGCGCCCTGCACGATCTGCGGCGGCTGATCGGTGACACGGCGATGACCAACCTGCTGAAGAGCTACGCGAGTTCACACTGGTACGGCGTCTCGACCACCGCCGAGTTCAAGGCGGCGGCCCAGGCGGCGACCAGCACGGACCTGACGTCCTTCTGGAGCACGCACCGTATCGACGGCTGAGCCGACCGGAACGAGGAAGGTCAGCACCGAGGCCTCCACCTCGATCAGAGGGATTCGCCTCCTTGGTCAGGACATCGAAGACGAGGTCGCCCTCCTCCACGCGCACCTTCTGGGCGTGGTCGAGGATCAGACGGGCGACCTCGTCCTCTGCGGTGTGTCCTTCGCCGTCGGGGCTGTCAGGCGTGGTCGGCGGTGGTGAGCGGGGTCAGCTGGTGCCGCCAGGGCGGGTTGGGGCCGGGAAGGAGCAGGTCAGGGCCGCAACCCGGTTGGCGAAGTCGTGCCGGCGCCGTCCACCGGCTCTCGCGCGGGGCCCGCAGGGATGCCTGGCGTCATGCCTCCTCGGCGCCGCGGTCCGACAGGGAGCCGTACTGGCTGCGCAGGTGGGCCTTGAGGATCTTGCCGGTGGCGTTGCGGGGCAGGGCGTCGACGAGGACGACCGACTTGGGGAGCTTGTACTTGGCGAGTCGGCCGGACAGGGAGTCCATGATGTCGTCGGGCGATACGTCGGCGCCCGCGCGGGGCACGACCAGCGCTCTGCCCACCTCACCCCATCGTTCGTCGGGTACGCCGATCACCGCGCATTCGGCGACCGCGGGATGCTGGTAGAGGAGTTGCTCGACCTCGGCCGGATAGACATTCTCCCCGCCGGAGATGTACATGTCCTTGATCCGGTCGACGATCGTGACGTACCCCTCCTCGTCGACGGTGGCCGCGTCTCCGGAGCGGAACCAACTCCCGTTCACGAAGGCGTCCTCGGTCGCTTCGGGCCACTGCCAGTAGCCCTTCATCACGTTGAGGCCCTCGATGATCACCTCGCCGACCTCGCCCGGTGCGACATCGGTGAGGTCGGGCCGCACCACGCGTACGTCCGTGAAGAAGCAGGGTTTGCCGGCGGACCCGGCCTTGCGGATGCTGTCCGGTGCGCGCAGGCCCAGCGCGGCGGGGGCGGTCTCGGTCAGGCCATACTCCTGGAGGAAGGTCAGGCCACGGTCCTGATACGTGTGGATGAGGGCCTTGGGGACGGGTGCCGCCGCGCACATCAGGATCCGGACCGACGACAGGTCGGCCGTCGCCCACCGCGACGACCGGGCCATGGCCTGGTACATCGCGGGCACGCCGAACATCCTCGTCACCCGGTGCTCGGCGATGACGTCGAGCACCCGTTCCGGGTCGAAAGCGCGCATCAGCACCGACGTCCCTCCTTTGAGGAAGCCCGGCAGGAAGACGGCGTTGAGGGCGGCGGTGTGGAACATCGGCGCCACCACCAGAGCGACGTCGTCCGAGGCGATGTCCGCCTCCAGCAGGATGTTGAAGCAGTTCCAGGCAATGTTGGCGTGGGTGAGCATGACCCCCTTGGGGCGGCCGCTGGTGCCCGAGGTGTACTGGATCATGCACACCTCGTCGAGGCCGACCGTCTCGTCCAGGGGGCCGTCGGGTGCGTTCGCGAGCAGCTCCTCGTACGCGCTCCCCACCTCGACGTAGTGCTTCACCTCGACGTCGTCCCTCAACGCGTGGACGATGTCGGTGAGTTCGGGCCCGAACACCAGCACCGACGCTCCCGCGTCCCCCAGGATGAAGGCCAACTCGGGTGCCGCGAGGCGGGTGTTGAGCGGGACGAAGACGGCGCCCAGCGCGTTCGCGGCGAACAGGGTCTCCGCCAGGGCCGGATGGTTCGCGCCGAGGTAGGCCACCCGGTCGCCGTGGCCGACCCCCAGGGCACGCAGGGCGTGCGCGAGCCGCGTCACGCGAGCGGCCAGCTCTCCGTAGGACTGGGATCCACCGTCGTGCACGACGGCGGTGGCCTCCGGTGCCATGCGGGCACGCCGTGCGGGCCACGAGCCGAGCCCCTGATTGCGCATGGTGCGTCTCCCTTCTCTCAGAGCTCTCAGAGCCAGTCGGGCCAGGTGTAGTCGGCCGAGTCGTCGTGGTCCCGGCGGGGCGGCAACGGGGCGAGCAGCCGCCCCCGGGAGAAGACCAGCGGCGAGACGCCGGTCTTCTCCACCCCGAGTTCCCGGACGCGGCCGAGGACGAAGTAGTGGTCGCCGAGGGGCCACACGTCGGCGATGTCGCAGTCGATCCAGGCGGCGACGCCCGCCAGGACGGGGCTGCCCGAGGCCGCGCCGCGCCACGGGTGGCGGTCGAAGACGTCGGGTGCCTTGGCGCTGACATCCCGGCAGAGGTCCTCCTGGCCGGCGGCCAGCACGTTCACGCAGAAGGTGCCGCAGGCCATGATCCTGGGCCAGGTCGTGGAGGAGCGGCCGGGGAAGAACGCGACGAGCGGAGGGTCCAGGGACACCGAGGTGAAGGAGCCGATCACCATGCCGACCGGGGTGCCGTCGGGTTCCTTCGCGGTGACCACCGTGACACCCGTCGGGTAGTGGCCGAGCACGTGCCGGAACCGGTCGGGGTCGTCCGCCGGGCCGCCGCCGGGTGCCGTCGCGGCGGGCGTCGGGCGGTTCACGCCGGGGTCTCCACGCCGAGCAGAGAACGGGCGTACGCCGTGGCCCACGAGCCGTGCTGCGCGTTGATGTGAGTCTTGTACGTGGCGACGTCACGCAGGTACCGCTGCATGCGCTCGCCGTTCGCCAGCGCGCTGGAGCCACTGGCCGCGGCCAGCATCTCGACGGCCTGGCAGGCGAGTTGACCGGACTGCCGGGCCGTGACGGAGAGAGCCTGGTCGTCCAGTTCGGAGAAAGGCTCGCCCCCTGCCAGGCCCCGGGCGGCGTACGCGGTGTAGTCGTCGGCGACCGACAGGATGATCCGCTGCGCGCTGTCGGCCAGGGCCGTGGCCAGGCCGAGGTTGCGCTGGTGTTCCGGATCGTGGCTGCGCGGCTTGAAGGGCGGCAGCTGACTGTTCTTGGTGGTGATGATCCGCTGGTACTCGTCGACCGCGGCCCAGGCGGTGCCCGCCACGATCGAACACAGCTGGATGTTGAAGAACGGCATCAGCCGGCCCGCGTACATCGGGTTGCCGTGGAGCTGCACACCCGGCCCGTCGGTGGCGTCGGCCGCCGCGAGGTGGGTCCTGGACACGTACTCGTACGGTACGAGGACGTCCTCGGCCACGACGCTGTTGGAGCCGCTGCCGCGGAAGCCCAGGATCTCGCCCCAGTTGTCGAGCATCCGCCAGCCGGAAGGCACGAGCACCATGCCCGGCGTGGGTATGCCGCCCTCTTCGTCGATGATGAGCACGCCACCCAGGAAGTGCGTGGAGACGTTGACTCCGGAGGAGTAGTCCCAGCGGCCGTTGACCAGGTACCCGTCGGGGGTCCTTGTCGCGGTGGCGCTCGGGGCGATCGGCAGCGGGGCCCGGAAGTCACCGGCCGGCCCGAACACCTCGCGCTGGGTGCTCTCGGGGAAGCGGCCGGCCACCACCAGGCTGTGCGAGGCGGCCAGACACAGGTTCCAGCCGCTGGACGGGCAGCCGCGGGCCACCTCGGTGACCATCCGGGAGTAGGTCCGCAGGTCGAACTCGTAGCCGCCGAAGCGGCGTGGCTGGAGGGACCGGTAGAAACCCGCCTCCAGGAACGCCTTGTGCGTGTCCTCGGAGATACCGGTCCGCTGTTCGGTCTCGTCCTGATGATCACGCAGCCAGGCCCTCATGCCGGCGGCCCGGCGCACCAGTTCCTCCGGTGTCAGGGCCGGCTCCGGCTGCGGAATCTCGATGATTTTCTCGGCTGCCTTGGTTGTCTCGGTCGTCTCGGACAATGCGCACCCCATCCGCTGCTGTTCTGGATCGGCCTGAAGGGAGTGTTGGCAGCGCGGCGAAGGACCGTCCAATGCCGGTAACCGGGGGCTTGATGAGTGCCGTGCATCACAGCAGGTCGGAGGGGGTGACGGGAATGCCGCACATTTCTGACTGGTGACGTGCGGGGAAGCGCGCTGTAACCTGGCGCGCACCACAACGCCGTGGACCTCGCCATTCTGGAGGGCTGAGTGGAACTCCGGAGCCTGCGCCATTTCTCGGCGCTCGCCGAGACCTTGAATTACCGGGTCGCCGCCGAGCGTCTGCACCTCACCCAGCCTGCGCTGACGCGCTCGATCGCCGCCTTCGAGCGTGAGCTGGGCGTCCAGCTGTTCGACCGCGACAAGCGGCATGTGGTGCTCACCGCCGATGGCGCGGAACTGCTCGCACGGGCGGGCGAGGTGCTGGCCGACGCCGACCGGCTCGCCGCCGCCGCGGACGCCATCAGGGCCAGGCGACGGGACGAGGTGCGCGTCGCGCTCTACGGGGTCGCTCTCGCGGAGCTGACGCATCCGGTCATCGAGGCGTTCTGCGAGCGGTATCCCAGGGTCACGATCCGGGTGCACGAAGTGGACTTCCACCAGGGACTCGACCCGCTGCTGGCCGGCGAGCACGACGTGGCGCTGTCGCCCCTGAACGTCGACATGCCGGGTGTGACACGCGTACCGATCTTCACCGAGCCCGCTTCCCTCGCCCTGTGGAAGGGGCATCCGCTGGCCGGGGCAGCAGCGGTGGACGTGACGGAGGTCTTCGATCAGCCCTGGGTGACCCCCGCGCCGGGCCTCGACTTCTGGGTGGGCGGACGAAACGGGGACGATGCCCCGACGGTCGGCTCCCACGCCCACTCGGCCCAGGACGTGGCCTTGAAGATCGCCTACCAGCACATGGTGGGACTGATGCCGCTGTCGGCCACCCGGATGTTCCCGCACCCGGGAGTGGAGAACGTCGCTCCGAAGGAGCCCCTCGGCTTGGTGGCCGCCGTCGCCTTTCCGGAGGCCGGTCACTCGCCCGCCGCCCCGGCGTTCGCCGAGGTCGCACGCCGGGTGGCCCGACGCGCGACCGGCGTTCCGTACGCCGAGATCTCCCGGTAGGAGGGGTCAGCCGCCGTACGGCGGCTCGCCCGCCCCTTTTGTCCGTTGAGTGACGGCGCTTCCACATGCCACCGCCGGGCCGCGTGCAGGGCGGCGCGCAGCTCGTCGGCGGAGGCCGGGTGGGGATTCGCGTACGGCGCCCCGAGGGCGACCTCGACCGCACGGTCCACGTCGGCGGCGGTCAGGCCCAGGTAGGCGAGCGATCGCGGGATGCCAAGACGCTCACCCAGCTCGTGCAACTCCCGTACCGGACCCGGGACATCGAGCGCCCGGCGCAGCGTCGCCAGTGCCTCGGGAACCGCCGGCGCGTTGAAGGCCGCACATGGGGCAGGACGACGGCGCGTGTCTCGGCGTTCGGCAGGTCGAAGGTGCCGCCGAGCACCTGGCAGAGCTTGTGGTGCAGCCCCATGGTGGTGGCGCCGAGACAGGCACCGCACAGCCACGCCCCGTACGGCGCGCGGCTGCGCGCGTCATGCCCCGAGGGGTCGGCGACGATCTCGGGAAGGGCCGCGGCCGGTGCCCGCCATCCCGGCGCAGGCGTCGCCGCGAGACGCGGCGACGCCACGGGCCGTGTCCAGGCCATGGTCGTCGCACAGCACGAGGACGTGGCGCAGGCCCAGAAGCGCGACCTCGTCGGGCACCGCGTCCGGGACGGCACCCGAGCGGAAGAGGACGCGCATCGGCTGCGCTTGGTAGGTGAAGTCCAGGGCGCGTTCCCTCACGCGACAACCGGTTGCAGCACGATGTCGAAGCGCGCCCGGCGGAAGGGGTTGGCCAGGCCCAACTCCGTGGCCTCCGCGGGGGAGTCCACCTTGACGAACTCCTGGACCAGGCTCTCCTTCACGGCGAAGACGGCGTCCGACTCCAGATAGTCGCTGCCCGCCACGAAGATGTGCGTCGTCACCGGGCTGTACCCCTCGGCGCCCACGATGAAGTGGACATGGGCCGGACGGTAGGGGTGGCGGCCGGTCGCCTCCAGCAGGGAGCCGACCGGCCCGTCCGTCGGAATGGGATACGGGCTCGGAACGCACGAGCGGAAGCAGAACCGCCCTTCCGCGTCCGCTGTGAACAGCCCGCGCCCATTGCCCGGCGGCTGCTCCTCCGGCTGCTGGACGTCGTAGAAGCCTTGATCGTCGGCCTGCCACACGTCCAGCGTCGCGCCGGGCAGCGGGGTGCCGTCGACGGAGACGACCCGTCCGCTGATCACACACGGCTCGCCGCCGCCGACCAGATCGATGTCCGCCCCGAGCTCACGGACCGGGGACTCGGTCATGTGGAAGGGGCCGAGCACCGTCGAGTCGGTCGCGGCCGCCGCCTTGTGGTCGTTGATCGTCTCGACGAGCATCGACACACCCAGGACGTCCGACAGCAGGATGAACTCCTGCCGGGTGTCGTCGCACATGTGCCCGGTCGCGGTGAGGAAGTCGATCGCCCGCTCCCACTCGGCCTGGGACGGCTCGATGTCCCGTACGAAATCGTGCAGGTGACGCGTCAGGGAGGTCAGCACCTCGCGCAGTCGGGGATCGGAGGTGTGGGCGAAGCTTTCCAGCACCGCCGTCGTCGTCGCGGAACTCGCGGTCTTCACTATCGTCGCGGTCGTCGCGGTCTTCGCTGTGAGTGCCATGGCCGCTCAGCCCCACCCGAGGATCTGCCGCAGTGCGTCCCCCAATGCGGCCGTGACGTCACCGGTGGCGTCCTGGCGGCGGAAGGCGACATGGTTGTCCGGCCGCACCAGCAGCGCGCCCGAGTCGCCGATCTCCCGCAGCCGTGCCCAGTCCCCGTACGGGTCCTCGTACTCCTGGCCGGGGCCGATGACCGCCGTGGCGATCTCCAGGCCGAACTCCTTGCCGAGGATGCGGGCGGCCTCCGTCCAGGGCTCGCCGCCGATGCCGGTGATCAGGGTGAACCGGCCGTTCCCGCCCAGGTCCAGGGTGGACGGATTGCGGGTGCCCGCGGAGAGCCAGGCGTGCGGGAGCTTGGCGCCAGGGCGGGTGCTCGGCTGGAAGTGCAGCTCGGGGTCGCGTGCGAAGCCGGGGTCCTCGGTGCCGTCCGGGACGATCGCGGCGGAGGTGTAGCGCTGGTTGAGGTCCACGCCGTGGGCGTTGAACTCGTATGCCTTGAAGGCGATCGCCTCCCGCAGCCGCGCCCGCTGCTCCTCGGCCTCCGTGGTGGCGTTCTTGCGGGCGGCGATGTTCCGCCACAGCTGCTCGGGGGTCTGCGGCTCCAGGCCGCCGAGCGCCTCGAAGACGGGTGCCGTCTCACCGATGGACTGGTTGGCCCGGGTGACGACCTGCTTGCCGACCGGTGCCCGCTCGTCGCTGTAGGTGTCCAGCAGGGACGGGGACGCGGTGCCGTCCAGGACGAGCTTCAGCTTCCACGCCAGGTTGTAGGAGTCCTGGATGGAGGTGTTGGAGCCCAGCCCGTTGGACGGTGGGTGCCGGTGACAGGCGTCGCCTGCGCAGAACACCCGACCGCTGGAGTACGTCTCGGCGTACATCTCGTTGACCGTCCACGCGGAGGACGACTTGATGGTCACCGGGATCTCGTCGTCGCCGATCAGCTTGCGGACGACGGACAGGGCGTACTCCTCGGTGAGGTCCGGCGGCCCGGCGTCGACGTCGTAGCCCCACACGATCAGCCACTCGTTCCACGTCCGTACGCAGCGCACCAGGCCGGCGCCGATGCCGCCCACGGTCGCGCCGGGAGCCAGCACCCAGTAGAGGGGGGCGGGTCGGTGCGCCACGTACTTGCTGAGGTCCGCGTCGAAGACGATGTTGATGCTGCCGGCCACGCCCATCTGACCGCCCATCGGCAGCCCGGCGTCCTCGGCCACCTTGCTGCGGCCGCCGTCCGCGCCGATCAGGTACTTGGCGCGGATGGTGTACGTGTCGCCGCGCAGCCGGTCGCGGACCGTGGCGGTCACGCCGTCGGCGTCCTGCTCGTGCGACAGGTACTCGGTGCCGAACCGCAGTTGGCTTCCGCGTGCGATGGCCGCGTTCACGAGCACCGGTTCCATGAGGTGCTGCGGCATGTCGCACATGCGGGTGGGGCTCGCCAGCTCGTGCGCGGCCTGCACGAGCGGTTCGTTGCCCCAGGATCTCAGCCGGCCGAGCTCCTCGCCCGCGACGGCGGTGCAGAAGACGGTGTTGCCCATCAGATGCTGCGGGGTGGCCTGGGCGATCACCTCCTCTTCGACTCCCAGGTCGCGCAGCACTTCCATGGTGCGCTGGTTGGTGATGTGGGCCCGGGGCGTGTCCGCGAGGCGTGAGAAGCGGGTGACCATGACGTTCGGCACGCCATAGGTGCTCAGCGCCAGTGCGGCGCTCGCTCCCGCGGGCCCGCTTCCCACGATGAGCACGTCGGTCTCGACGGTCGGCACGGTTGTCACGGTCGTCATCGGGACGTTTCCTCCCCTGCCGCCAGTCGCTTGTTCAGCCAGGCCATCAGTGCCTCGGCCACGTCGTCGGAGTTCTTCTCGCCCATGGGCAGGTGACCGTTGCCCGTGAGCCCCAGGTCCGCCAGGCGCAGCAACTCGGCGTCGGCACCGGCCTGGACCAGGTAGTCGGCGACACCGTGCTGGAACGACGCGAACGGCGAGGCGTCGGCCGCGACCACGGCGATCGGGAAGCCCTGGAGCCCCGGCAGGGACCGGACGGGGCCTGCCGTTTCGTCCTGGACGAGACAGTCCTGCAGCCCGCCGCCCCCCGCCTCGCGCAGCCGAAGGCGCAGTTCCTCCGGGGTCCGTACCGGCGGCTCGTAAGTGATCGGGGCCGCGGTGAGCCCCCACTCCAGCTTTCCGAGGCCGGGCAGTTCGGTGAACGGCGGCCCGATCGGCTCGACGGAGACAACGGCCTTCACCAGCCCGGGCCGGGCATCGGCGGCCAGCCAGGCGAACGGCCCTCCCATGGAGTGGGTGATCAGCACGGCCGGTCCGATACGGTCCAGCAACTCGGCCCCGCAGCGCCGCATCTGCTCCTCGTTCTCGGCGAAGGTGGGCAGCGTCGGGCCCTGGCTCGCCATCAACTGGTCCAGTGCGGAGTCGTCGCCGATCTCGCCGCTGCCGGGCCACTGGCTGCCAGGTCGTCCCGCCCCCTCGCAGAACAGCCAGCGGATGAACTCGTACGTCGGCGCCGCGCCCTCGATGGGCCCGAGGACATCGGGGTGGTACGGGGAGCGCCCGTGACCTGGACGGTCGACCACGTACACGGCGTAACCAGCCTGGAGGAACCGGGTGGCCCAGCCGGGGCGCCCGTCCGGCGTCGACAGGTAGTCCGTGCCCTGGCCGCCGCCCCCGTGGACCATCACCACGGGCAGCGGATGCCGGAGATCGGCCGGTATCTGGTACTGGACGTACATCGCGGCCTCGGCGGCGGTCCCGGCCTCGGTCGGCCTGCGCCCGACACCGACCCAGAACGCGCCTTGCTCGCTGATCGTCAACGGCGAGGCGGCACGGGCCGGCTCGGCGGTTCCGGGTGGGGGGAAGATGGTCATCGGTGAACCTCCGTCACGGCGTCTGCGCCCATGCCCAGCACTATTGGTGATCGGCTCCGGGGCGGTCCAATGCCGGTTGGGGACGCCGTGATGCATGGCGCTCATCAGCGTCCCCGAGGGCGGCTGCTTCACCGGGAAGGTGCGGGTGACCAGGGCGTCGGTGCAGAGCGTGGCCTCCAGCTGCTCGACGACCGGCGGTCTGTACTGCGGGTCGCGGTCGGAGAGGCCGGTCAGGTGGAAGCTGCCGGTGCCGACGCGATCGCTCGGCGCGCACGACGTCGAAGGACTTATCCACGAACTCGGTGACGACGGGTGGCCGGCCGGGCAGACGTGGAGCTGAGGACGAACAGATCCTGTGGCGGCAGGCTTGACCAGGCGGACATCCTGGTGGCCGCCGTCGAACGACGCGTGGCGAAGGACGGACCCGAAGTGCAGGTCGCCGGACAGCTCAGTGAGAGGTGGGAGCCGCCTCGCTAGCTTCGTCACGGGGCAGGTGGCGGCGTGAGTGAATGAGGGGGCGTAGCCGCTAGAGTCGGCCACCTTTGGGCAGGCGTTCGTTCGTTGCACGGCGGTCGGGTGCATCGCTCGCCCAGGACGCGAGCATCCGCAGGGCTTCGTCCGATGGTGATCCCGGGTCGGCAAGGAAGGTGAAGAGGGTTTGGTCGGGGTCGTCGGGGAAGGTGAGAGCTTCCGTGCGCAAGGTCAGTTCGCCCACCACCGGGTGGTGCAGAACCTTGGTGTCGTGACTGATCCGAACAACCTTCTGCACCGCCCACCACTGGCGGAAGGGCTCGCTCTTCATCGACAGTTCGCCGACCAGTTCCGCCGTGCGGGCGTCCTCGGGATGTCGCGCTGCATCCATCCGTAGCGTCCCGACGAACATGGCTGCCACTCGGTCCCAGCTGTGTGCGAACACCTCGCGGGCTGTCTCATCGAGCATGATCCACCGCACCGCGTTGCGTTCATGCGCCGGCATCGCGTCGAAGTCGGCCAGAACGAGACGCGCCATACGGTTCGTCGCCAGGACGTCTGTGCGCCGCCCCAGGACAAAGGCGGGAGTGTCGCCCAGACGCGCCAGGAGGGCGTGCACCCCGGGGCGCACCTTCTGCCTGGTTCGCTGGCCGCGGCGCCGTGGAGTGGAGGGGCGGCGCGCCACCGCATGCAGGTAGCTGCGCTCTGCGTCGTCGAGCTGCAAGGCCTGTGCCAAGGCGTCGAGCACGGACTCCGAGGGCGTGATCGGCCTGCCCTGCTCCAGGCGCGTGTAGTAGTCCACGCTCACGCCCGCCAAGGCCGCCAGCTCTTCTCGGCGCAACCCTGGCACTCGGCGCGGGGAAGTGTCCTCGATACCCAGCTCGTGAGGATCGATCGCGGCGCGGCGAGCGCGGAGGAAATCGCTGAGACCTTCGTTCCGGTCCATACGGCAAGGATCACCCCGTCGCACGGACACGGCCAGAGCGTGGGTGGCCCTCTCGGTCCCAGGAACCAGGAGGCCACTCCACCTCTCGTTTCGACCCTGTGCGAGCGGTTGTCTGGAAGCACGAGCCACCCGGCCGTCTCACCACCTCGTCGACCGCGCGACCGTGCGGCATTCTCAGGAGCATCGACATGTCTTCCATCTGGCTTGTCACTGGAGCTACTTCCGGCTTCGGCCGCCTGGTCACCGAACGTGCTCTCGCCCAAGGGGCTCACGTGATCGCCGTAGGCAGGCGCCGGGACCGCCTCGATGATCTCCTCCAGCTGGCCCCGCAGGGACAGCTGACCGCGGTGGAACTCGACCTCACCGATGCCAAGGCCGAAACCGTTCTCGCCGACATCATCCGCGCCGCCGGCCGGCTGGACGTTCTGGTCAACAACGCCGGCTACGGACTCTTCGGAGCGATTGAGCAGATCGACGCAGCCGAGGCACGAGCGATCTTCGACACCAACGTCTTGGCCAACCTGGCCGTTCTGCGGGCTGCCCTCCCGGCCCTACGTGCATCCCGGGGACGCGTCCTGCAGACGTCGTCGCTCATCGGCCAGTTCGCCTGGCCCTCCTCCGGCCTTTATGCGGCGTCGAAGGGCGCTGTCGAGCTCATCAGCGAAGCCCTCGCTCACGAGGTGGCTCCCACCGGTGTCAAGGTCACCATCATCGAGCCCGGCACGTTCGGGACCGAGTTCGGCGCCAACCTGCGGGTCGTCCTTCCCTCCGACGCCTACGCACCCACGGTCGGTAAGTTCCTCACCGACTTCTCCGCGCTCCCCGCGGAAGCCTTCGGAGACCCGCGCGCCGTCGCCGACGCCATCATGAGCGTTGCCTCCCTGGACGAACCCCCTCTGCGTCTGGCTGTCGGCGCCGATGCCGTTCAGCACATCCGCGCCTCACTTCAGTCCCGGCTGGAAGAGCTCAACCGCTGGGAGGCACTCTCCCTCAAGGGTGAGGTGCGAAGCGCCTGACCTCGGCGGGACCCGAGGGCCTGGCTGCGGAAGCTTGCCGCGGCCAGCCCCCAGTCACGACGGGCGGCGCCGCCATTTTCTGCATTCCCGCAGCCCGGTCGCCCGGGCCGCAAGAATCCACTCGTGAAAGACCCGGAACACGTCACGAGAGGGCATCACACCGCCCACACGGATGCATGCAATCCGAGCGAGGCTGGCAGCAGCCAAGAGCCCAGTCAGCCCACCCCCTTGACCCTGGGGTTCGGCATGAGTGCGGTAGCCGCCACGGGAGGGCTGCTGGACCTGCCTGCCGGCGCTGCCCGGCTGGCGACGGCGTCTCTGGGCTCAGCACCGCAAGCGCGTCGCCCGCGGCTAGAGTGGAGCGGCCCCCCGGCCGTATAGAAACCGCCTCAGTCCGAAGACGGCTGCGGTTCCTGGGTGTCGGGTCGGGCGAGGGTTTCGGCGGCGACCTGGGCGAAGTCGTGGATGAGGCGGGAGCGGCGGGCCGCCACCCAGGCAAGGGCCACCTCGTTGGGGCCGATGTCTTCCACGCGCAGCGGGATCACATCCGGCCGGGTGTAGAAGCTGGCCGTGGACAGCGGGAGCACACAGACACCCGCTCCGGCCGCCACCATTTCCAGCTTCTCCTCCACCTGATGGATCACCGGGACCTCGGGGCGCCGCCCGCCTTGCAGTTCCTGTGCCACGTCGCGCCACTCGGGCACGGCGTCGGGATTCTGAAGCAGGTGCTCGGCGGCGAGTTCTTTGATGCTCACGGACGTCCGGCCGGCCAAGGAGTGCCCGGCCGGAACCATGACGACGCGGGGCTCCCGGAAGAGCGGACGCATCTGCAGACCGTTGCCGTCGATGGGCAGGCGCACGATGCTGACGTCGGCGCGGCCGTCCAGGAGCACCTCGACCTGGTCGTCCCAGGTGGTACGCAGCAGGCGCATGGTGACGTCTGGATGGTGCGTGGTGAAGGCGACCATGGCCGGGGTGACGGTGATGCCGGGCATGAAGCCGACGGTCAGCGACTGGGTGCCCTGGGCCGCCGACTTCACGCGCCTCGTCAGTGCCTGGGCAGAGGCGAGCAGGGGGAGGGCGTCCTCCAGCAACTGCTCTCCCGCCGCAGTGAGCAGCGTTCCACGGCGGCCCCGGTCGCACACCTCCACTCCGAGGTCGTCCTCCAGGCTGCGGATCTGCCGGGACAGCACCGGCTGGGCGATGTGCAGCCGCTCCGCCGCCCGCCCGAAATGGAGTTCCTCGGCCACGGCCACGAAGTAGCGCAGCTTCCGCAGGTCAAGATCCATCCGGAATCACCGCCCGCTCTGTCGCCACGGCGCACCTGGTCGGTCGGCCGTTGTGGACCATGGCCGTCCTGGACGTCCTCCTGGCACGGCCTTGGCATTCGATCACCAATCTACCGGGCGAGCGCGCACCGCCGGGGACGCTGCCGGCCGGCGGTGCGCAGGCGTGCTCAGCCACGGGCGAGAACGGCCAGCGGGTCGGTGTGGGTGGGAATCCAGCCCAGTTCCTTCCTGGCACGGGCCGGAGTGAGCTGCTGGTCGAGAGCGAAGGCGTCGGCGATCGGGCCCATCTGTTCCCGGGCCTGTTCCAGGCTGATCGACGCGAGCTTGCCCTCGATGCCCGCGGCCCGGCTCACTGCCAAGGCGCACTCCTTGGCAGTGGGGTTGACGCCGCCGACGCCGGCATACACCGCACCCGGCTTCGCCTTGAGGGCGGCCACGTACAGCTCGGCGATGTCGTCGACGTGCACCAGCGCCCAGCGGTTGGTCCCGTCGCCGATGTAGGGGATGGCACCGGCTTCCTTGCCCGGGGTGGTGTAGAAAATGTCGATCAGACGGTTCTCGCCGCCGTAAAGCAGGCCGGGCTGCACCACGACGGGGCGGCCACCGTGCCGGGCGCGCTCGAGGACGGCGTCCTCCACGGACTTGCGCCAGGCGACCAGGGCCGGCGGGTTCCACGGGGCGCTCTCGTCCACCACGCCCTGGGTGTCGCCGTAGACCCAGGTTCCGCCGGTGTGCACGTAGGGGCCGCTGCCGATGCCGTCCTGCATGGCACCGGCCGCCGCCAGATCCTCGGCGCCGGTCTCGGCCTGCGCCAGGTGCACGACGGCCTCCGCACGGGCGGCGGCGGCGTTCAGCACGCCGAGGTCCCCGAGCCCGCCCCGCACCGGTGTCGCGCCGAGGTCACGGACGGTCTCGGCGGCGCGATCGCTGCGGGCCAGGGCCTCCACCGTGTGTCCCTGCCGGATGAGGGCGCCGATGGTCGCCCTGCCGATGTATCCGGATCCGCCGGTGAGGAAAACCCTCATGATCTCAACTCCTGTGACTGTCGGTGTCCTGCTCCCACAGCCTCCGTCCGGCGGCGGCACTCCGTCCAAGACCTCTTTCGACGCCTCTGATACCCATCAGGTATCACGCATGTGTGGGTGGCCGAGGGAAGCCCTGCTGAGGCCCGGCGGGGCTTCCGGCAGCGGCTGCCACGCGATCCGCCCTCACACCGAACCGCGTCCACCCCGGCATGTCGAGAAGGCTGACGCTGTTGCCTGGCGTGGCCGCCGGGGCGATCGCTGCCCACCTCTACTACGCCCACCCACATCGTGTGCGAGGGACGAGGTCTCCATCCCGCCACCACTCCAGGAGCCGAAGTCGGTGCAGGCGGAGCACATCCGCTCCTCGCACTCCCCGTTCCTCAGCAGCCCGGCGGAACGGCTGCCTGCTGCGCGAGGAGATGGCGGCGGTCTGAGACATCGGTTGAAGGACCGGACAGCGAACGGGCGTTCCCGCGACACATCGTCGATCGGATGCGCGCCGGTCCCCGTACAGGAGAAAGGCGCGGGCCGCCTGATCACTGGGACAGTCCGCCGGTTACGGCGATGGTGGCCGACCCGGACGGCCTGGACTCCGGCGCTGGAGTGGTTGACGGCGAGGACGTCACGGTCCGCGAGGACGTGGAGCGAGTTACGGAGTGACCGTGTACGTCTGCACGTCGAAGGTCTGGCCGAGGGAGTTCGTCGGTGCCACCGTCACCGACGTGCCGTCCACGGTCACCTTCAGGAAGTGGTAGACCTGCGCGTCGTCCGTGGGCACCGACGCGGCACCGCAGGCCGAACCCCGGTTGCGGCTGTAGGACCACCCGATGCCGTAGGCATCGGTGGCCGAGCAGCCGTTCTCCCCGACGGAGTGCACATCGGCCCCGCCGCCGCCGGTGACGTACGACGCGATCCGGCCCGCTCCCGCGGTGTTGCGCTGATAGAGGTGCGAGTGGCCGTTGAAGACGAGGTCCACTCCGCCGTCCAGCAGAGTCTGCTCGACGCCTGTGAGGAAGGTGTCGCTCGGCTCGCTCGCGCTGTCCGAGCGCAGCGGGAAGTGGAAGAACGCGAACTTCGGTACGCCCGGATGGGCCGCGAGGTCGGCCTTGAGCCACTCGTACTCGGCGGTTCCGTCCTGCCAGTGTGCGTGCGCGTCCTGCTCGTAGATCGCGCAGTGCGAGCCGCACGAACCGCCCGTGACGGAACCGGTGTTGGAGTTCCCCCACGCGGTGTCGAGCAGGTAGAAGCGGACGCCGCCGGTCGTGAAGGCGTAGTACGTCGTCGGATAGCTGATCGCACTCGAGCCCAGATACGACGGATAGTCGACCAGCGCCCACACCCCGCCGGAGGCCGCCGCCAGCGCCGACTGCTTCCACACCTGCAGATAGGTGTTGGTCATGCTGTGGTTGCCGACGGTCCCGAGGAGCGGGATGTGCATGCCGGGCTGCGTCCAGTACGACGGCCCGAACCACGAACTGACGTCCGCGCCCGTCTGGTTGAGATCGCCGTACTGGGTCTGCGAGGTGCCGGGGTGCGTGTTGTCGCCGGTCTGGACGACGAAACGGGCACCGCTCGCCGCGATCTGGCTCATCACGTTCGCCTGGTTCACGTTCAGTGAGCCGTCGTCGACGCCGGAGTTGGTGGTCTCGCCCGTGTCGCCGAGGACGTCGAAGGTGAACGGCGTGGTGGAGCCGGCGGATTCGGGGGTGGTGAAGTTCGGGGTCGGCAGGGTGCCCAGCAGGTCCGTGCCGGATGCGGTGTAGACGCGGTAGCAGTAGGTGGTGCCCGCGCTCAGGCCCGTCACGGTCACCGAGTTGGCGTACTCCCGGAGCGAGCCGACGGTGATCGGGCTGCCCAGGGCCGGGGAAGTGGCCGTGTTCGCCGTGCAGTTGCCCAGGGGGCCGTAGCGGACCGAGCCGCGGCTCTGCGTCGTGGTCGCCCAGCTCACCTGGACGGACGTCGTCGTGGCGTCCGAGAGGTAGGGGGCGCGCGTCAACTGCGCGTCGGCGCCAGGCAGGTCGGCGTGCGCGGCCGGAGCGAACGACAATGCCGTGCCCGCTCCCAGGACGAGGGCGAACACGGCGTTGCGAGCGTGCCTCAAGGAGAGGCTGCGGTGCTGGGAGGGGAGTCTTCCGGTCACGTTCTTTCTTCCTTTCTCGTTCTGGTCTCGCGCAGCCGTGCCAGTGCCGCGACTGCGCCCACCAGCAGTGCCGCGCAGCCGGTGATCCGCAGCAGGCCCGGCCAGTAGCCGAGCGGGTCATGACGGGCCGCTGAGGAGGAGGGCACCGACGGAGCGGCCGACAATGGGATGCCGCGCAACTCGCGCAGCACGTCCAGGGATTGCGTGCCCTGCCGGACCGACGGCTCCACGTGCGAGTTCTCGCTGAACTCGTTCCAGCTGATCAGCCCGAGCACATCCGGACCCGAGGCCATGGCGGCCGCGTACTCGGTGCGCAGCGTTCGGCCGCCGTCCCGTGGCACCGACTTGGTGCCGCCCACCAGGCGGGCGTCGAAGCCGGGGGCGAACGGCGCCATCCAGTAGCCGTGGGCCGCGTGTGCGGTGGCGGCCATCGCGCGCAGCTTGGTCGCGTGCCGGTCGTTCGTGTCCGGGTTCACCGACGACCAGTAGTAGGCGTCGCCGTCGGTGACGTGCGTCAGCCTGCGGATGCCCTGCGGGCTCTTCTCGGTGGCGAGCACCAGCATCCCCTTCCGCACGGGCGCGGTGATGCGCGCGATGTCCGCGGTCGAGTACTGCCAGGTGCCACTGAACACCGTCAGCGGCTTGCCGTCGAGGCGGAAGAAGGCCGGATCGCGGGCGTAACGGCCGTACAGCAGACGGAAGTCGGCGGCGACCCGGTCCGTTGCGAGAGGCCGACGCCGGAAGTCGAGCCCCTGATAGATGACCGCCACTTTGAAGGCACGTGCCCGCGCCACGTCCAGCAGCAGCCGCAGCCGTCGGTTGTTGACGGCCGAGGATTTCCAGCTCACCACGAAACCATCGATGCCCGCGGACTTCGCCCAGTCGACATGGGTGCGGATCACGGAGGCGTCGTCGCTGGAGTAGTGGCCCAGACGGGGGTAGTCGGTCTTCGCGCGCTGCCAGGACGACGGCTCGAACCACTGGTAGTAGTACGCCAGCAGTGGCACCCGGCGCTCTTCGGCCGAACTCGCGGACGCCGGGAACAGCCCCGCCAGCACCAGCACCAGCACGGCCAACAGCCCCGGTCTTCTCATCCGCGCTCACCACCGCGCCGTCGCCGCATCCACCGCCCGACCAGCAGCAGCCCTGCCGCCAGCACCCCGGCCGTGCCCGCCGCGAGCGCCAGATCGGCCCGGCTGACCACCCTCAGCTGGATGCTCTGCGTCCGTGACAGGCGGACCTGCTGCACGGCCCGCAGTCCTTGGCCGCCGGTCACCTCGACCTCGTACTGCCCGTGCGGCAGATCCCGCAGCGTCGTGTCCCGGCCCGCGCCGAAGGTCGCCTCCCGCACCGACCCGTCCGGCAGCGTGATCCGCACCGCCCGCCCGGCCACCGACCCGAGCACCGCGTCCCGCGCCGACACCGTCAGATCGTGGAACGGTGTGGTGAAGACGACCTCCTGATGGGACGCCGGTTGGAACCGCTGCCGCCCGGCGTCCACCGTGTTCGTGCCGTACGCGTCCGCCGACAGCAGTGCGTATCCGACCTTCCGCGAGGTCAGCACGCTGTTGCGGTACACCGGCAACAGACCGTCCAGCCAGACCGGTTGGCCTACCGGCAGCCGCTGGGTGTGCCCTGTGTCGCTGCGCACGCTCACATACGGCACCCGGTCGCGGGGTACGGCGCGGCCGTCCTGGTCGACGCAGCGCACCGTCACCCGGAAGCGGGCCGTGAACGCCGCCGTCACCGTGTAGTCCCGACGCAGCGGCAGCCCCCGTACCGTGTGCCGGAACGCTTGGTCGGGATCGCGTTGCCCGGCCCATCGGGAGAACGTGAACTTTCGTTCTTCTGAGGCCAGTTCATGGTCGTCGACGGCCAGTGCGTGCCCTGCGAAGTCGTGCGCACCGGTGAAACGCACCGTCCCGTCCGCCCCGGTGACCGCCGTGCGCCCGTCGAACGTGAACGGCACGCCGGCGAGCCGGGGCGTCGTGCGCACCGTGACGGTGACCGTGGTGACAGCAACCGCCGGACTCGGAGCCAGCCCCACCAGCACGACCCCGAGCAGCACCAACCACCTCACGACGTACGCCATTTCGGCCGCACCGCCCCCCACAACAACCCTGCCACCAGCAACGACGCGGCCCCGTACACCGCGTACACGGGCGTCGGCGAAGGCCGCCGTGCCACCGGAAGCGCCGCCTCCCGCGCCCCCGCCGGGATCAGCTCGGCGCGCCGCGGTGCCGCCGAGAAGTCGAAGGCGTCGGCGAGACTTCGAGCCTCCGTGGTGCGGCCGCCCAGCGGTCGCAGCCGCCAGTTGTCCACGACGAACCGCAGCGCACTGGCCGCCTCGAACTGCCCGTGTTGCACCTTCCCCCGCGACACATACGGGCTCACCAGCACCGCCGGCACCCGCAGCCCCCGCCCGGTCGGCGGTTTCACATGGTCGTACCAGCCCCCGGAACCGTCGTACGACCACAACAGCGCTGACGATGACCAGTACTGACTGACCATCAGCTGTGAGGCGAGCTCCCGCACCAGCCGCTGCCCGGCCGGTACCGAGCGTGCCGAGCGTTCGCCCGCGCCCGACGACGCGACGAACGCCACTGAGGGCAGCGTCCCGCGGTCCAGGTCCCGGTAGTACTCGCGCAGATCGACGATGTGCGCGCTCAGCCTCCGGTTGTCGACGAAGCGCGGAAGGTCCAGGAGCGGGACGCGGACGGTCTGGGTGGTGAGGTCGGGGGAGCGGTAGGTCTGCTTCGGGTCGTAGTTCTGGACGTAGAACTTCCAGCTCACACCCGCCTCTTCGAGCCGGTCGAAGACGGTGGGCCCGGTCAGCTCCGCGGTGCCCGCGACCCAGTGATTGCGGTTGGCGCGGGTGCCGTCGAGCGAGGACGCGAAGAAGTGGTCGAAGAGCTCGTAGCGGTCGGCGGCGTTCCAGTAGAAGGGCAGGTCACGGCGGTCGTAGTGCCCCATGGCCACCCGCCCGTCCCGGCCCTGCCGTTCGAAGGCGGCGACGAAGCCGTCCATGCGCCCGCCGTCGTACTGCTGCCGCACCAGGCGCGGCCCGGCACCGGGGGACAGGGGTGGTGATCCGTGCAGCGGGTACGGCGCCACGGTGCCCGCGCCCGGATGCGCGGGGTCGCGTGGCTGACTCATCCCCGCGGTGAGGCCGTCGGCTCCCGGGTACGTGCCGAAGTAGTGGTCGAAGGTGCGGTCACCCTGCATGAGATAGATGAGGTGCTGAACGGGTGTGCGGGGGACGGGAGTTGATGCCATCGCTGTCCCGCTGCCCGTGAGCAGCAGGGCCAGTGCCAGCAGCAGCGCCCTCATGACGCCCTCACCCGGTAGATCACGACCACCTTCACCCCGCCCCCGTTGCGCGCCGTGAACACCGCCGTCCCGTGATAACGCCCCACCAGTCCCTGCAACTTGGCGGTGAAGAATGCGGTACGACGTGCCGTGTACGCGTCCCACACCAGGTACTGGAAGTCGCCGTCCCTGAGGGCCCGGTCCGGGTTCGGGACCGCCCGGTAGCTGGGGTTGCGGCGGGCCGGGTCGGGCGAGACGGAGAGCGCGGAGACCGGGCAGAACCCGTAGTACTGCACCACGTTGGCCATGGACGGCCCGATGGCGAGCAGCCGCGAGCCCTCCGGCGCGTGCTCGCGCACCCACAGCCCGGCCTCCCGGCCGCCCGGCAGGCCGCCCGTCCCGGCCAGGAACCGGGTGCTCGTCTGCGGCTGGATCCGCATCCAGCACGGCACCGCGAGCGACACCACGACCAGCCAGATCGCCGAGGCCGCCGCGAGGCGCTGCATCCGGTCCACCCGCGGGAACGAGGTGAGCGTCCGCCCCGCCAGCACCGCGAACACCGGTGCCACGGGCAGCAGATACTGGAAGCCCTTCACCGGCCAGACCGTGAAGAACAGCGCGGGCACCACGACCCAGCACACCAGCAGCCGCTCCCGCCAGGTGTTCTCGCGTCGCAGCCACACCAGCCCCGCCAAGGCGGCCGTGACCACCAACGGGCCCACCGCCCACGGCACTTCACGGCCGTAGAAGGAATAGGGGTGATTGGCGCGGCGGAACATCTGCCACAGCAGGTAGTTGCCGCCGGCCCGCGCGTGCCCGGCCAGCAGCTGGGACAGCGGATGGGCCACCGCCACCACCCCGATCACGCCCAGCGCGGGCAACAGATGCCGCCAGCGGGTGCGCACGGCCGGGGTCAGCGCGAAGAACGCGTACAGCGACCCCAGGAAGACGATCGAGGTCTCCTTCGCCAGCACCGTGAACCCGAGCATCCCGCCGGCCGCCAGCAGCCAGCGCGGGGACGGTGATTCGGCGTAACGCACCACGCAGTACAAGGCGCCGGTCGCGCACAGCGTCATCGGCGCGTCCAGCAGCACCTGGCGGCTGACCACGACGTGGTACGGCATCACCGCCAGCAGCAGGGCCCCGACGAGCGCGGCCCGCCGCCCGTACAGCCGTCGCCCCAGTCCGTACGTCACCGCCACCGTCGCCACACCCAGCAGCGCCGGCACCGCACGCGCCGCCCAGTCACTCTCGTGGATGCGCAACGCCAGCGACACGAGTGACTGGAAGAGCACCGGATGCGCCCGGAACACCGGGAAGAGCGAGGCGAGTTGGTCGTCCCCGGCGAGTGAGGCCGCCGTACCCGTGTAGACCGCCTCGTCGCTGTTGAAGCCGGTCGCGGTGAGCTGCCACAGCCGCAGGAAGGCCGCCAGGAGCAGTACGGCGGTCAGGGGTGCGGCAGCCCGCACCCCGGCGCCGGAGGGGGCCGGCGCCGGGGCGGTGCGGGATGCTCCTCTGGGGAGCACGAACCGGTCGGTCATGCGGCCGAGCCGGCCTGCAGTTCCCACCGGGGCCAGGCCTCGGCGGCGGTACGCGCCGTCGGACGGTGTTCCTCGCCCGCCAGCAGCCGCGGGATCTCGTCGGCCCACCCGAAGCAGTCCGAGGCGAGCACCCGGGTACGCACACCGGACAGGAACCCGGCGAGGATCTCCCGCTCCCGGGCACGCAGTTCGGCATGGTCGAGGCCGCCGATGCGCAGCGCCGGCGCGAGATAGCGGTAGGGCGGGAAGCCGTACGCGTCCTCGGTGTTGGCCAGCATCCGCTCCAGCGCCACGTCGCCGTCGAGGTCGTACAGGGCGGGCGTACCGCGTTCGATGACGAACAGGTCCCGTACGTCGGTGCTCGACCCCAGCCGGCAGGGCACCAGGCGGTCGACGCTGTACTTCGGCGGCGGCACCAGGATCTGTGTGAGCGCGTTGATGCCCATGATCGGCAGGTTGAAGCGGGACAGCATCAGCGCGATCGAGCGACCGCCTTTGGAGTGCAGCCGCGACTGCAGGTTGAGCCGGCGCCACTCCTTCTTCGTGAGGTCCTCGGCCTGTACGGCCCGCAGGGTGTGCGCGCTGATGGTGAGCGGCTTCGGGAAGCAGACGGCCCGCCCGGTCGCGTCCACGACCGTCATGTCGTCGGACAGGAAGCGTCCGCCGTGCTCGCGCAGCAGTCGCAGGACGGTCGCGGTCTTGCCGGTGTCGGTGAGCGCCGACAGCATGACCCCGCGCCCGTCGAGCTCCACGCAGGCGGAGTGCAGCAGCATCCGTCCGCGCGAGATGAGCACGAACCGCAGCAGTGCCTCGACGATGTTCGTGTAGACGACGTGCGGTGAACGGGCCAGCAGCGGGCCGACCTCCACCGTGATCGGTGGGCCCAGCCGCACCCGGAAGTTCGCGCCGAAGCGGCCCAGGTGCTCCTCGTAGCGCAGTGCCGCCGTGTCGCTGTGGTCCTCGGTCAGCGCGGCCCGCCCGCGTGGCCTGCGCCGCCCGACGTCCCCGACGCGCACGGCGATGTCGACGTCGGCGTCGGGGATCCACTGCGCGCGGAAGAACTCCAGCTCGGGCAGCCGTATTTGGGAGCCGATGGTGACGGTCCCGGCGACGTCGTAGCGGTAGGGCAGGTACACGGAGCGCTTCCTGCTCACCGGCGCGGTCGGGGCATCGGCGTCGACGAGCATCTTCACGGGGTCGCGCCGCCGGACCTTCTTCTCGCCGCCGCTGTAGATCATGCGGTCGCTGATCAGGAACCGCAGGACGAAGAGCAGAACCAGGGTGAGCGCGTTGGCCGTCAGGACGCCCACGCCGGCCACGACGAGCCACTGAAGCAGCGGGAGCCGGGCGATCAACAGCAGGTTGTTCATCGCGAAGAAGCGGCCGGCTCGCCCGGGCCAGCTGCCCTTGCGCTGTCCGTTGCGGTAGACGGCGGCATCGGTGAGGAGGAAGTTCCAGGCGGTGGAGAACTGGGTCGCGAGCGCCGCCCCCAGCAGGTGGTGCACCCCGAGCACGTCGAAGAACAGCCACAGGGCGGCCGTGTTGACGACGATCCCGGACACACCCACGAGCCCGAACGCGACCATCCGCGCCAACTGCCGCTGCCCGCCGGCCACCGAGCGCCGCAGCCGTACGACATGCCGTACGAAGGCCAGGCCCTCCCTGACGGAGGCCTTCGACCGGCCTGCCTCGCGAGGCGCGAAGGTGTACGCCACCTCGGCGACCCGGGCGGCCGGGTGGCGCACCAGGATCTCCAGCAGGATCTTGAAGCCGACCGGCCGCAGCCGCTCGGTGTCGATCGCGTCCCGGCGGAACGCGAACAGCCCGCTGAGCGGGTCGCTGACGGTGGCCAGCCGGCGTGGGAACGCCGCCTTGACCAGGCGGGTCGCGGACGACGAGGTCGCCTGCCGGCCCGCGCCGGCGAGTCCCTCGGACTGGCCGTTCCCGGCGTACCGGGTGCCGACGGCGATGTCGACGCCCTCCCGCATCGCGGTCCTGGCCAGCAGTGCGGCGGCCTGCGGCGGGTGCTGCAGGTCCGCGTCCATGACCAGCACCCAGGCGCCGCGCGCGGCCCGGATCCCGGCCACGACGGCCCCCGACAGTCCTCCGCTGCGCAGGCCGGAGGGCCGGTGCAGAGCCCGCACGGGGACGGGGCAGTCCGGCGCGAGGGCGGCGATCTCCTGGACGGTCGCGTCATCGCTGTCGTCCACGAAGAGGATCTCGGCGCCGAGCGGGGCGAGGGCCGGCCCGAGCCGGTCGAGCAGCAGCGGGACGCTCTCCTGCTCGTCGCGTGTGGGTATCAGGACGGTCAGCCGGGGCGTGGCAGCCTTGCCGTCGCCTCCGCCTCCGAGTTCCCGGACACCCGTCGGCACCCCGTCGGGGGCAGCCGAAACGGAATCGATCACATGGGTCATGGAGTCCCCCCAGAACGCGTGCCGTCGGCCGAGCGGCGCGACGGACACCGACGACCACCCGTGAAAACGGGCGGAGGAGTGAGCGGTGACCCTCGCGGGCGTACGGTCTCGACGCGGCGCGGGGAGGTGCAGGGCGCGCGCAACGCAAAGGCGAACGCGCACCGGGCTCCACGGTCAGGAGCGGATGCCAGAGGCTAGCAGCGGAGTTGACGCGTTCGCCGGGCATTCAGCCTGTATCCGGCGGTAATTATCCTGCTGTTTACCTGATTCAGTCGCATTGCGCCCCATCCATGCACCGCGGTCCCGTCCGTCACGGTCAAACGTAGTCAGATCTACGCCTTGATTACGTGGAGGTGAAAGTCACCGCATTCTTCTCAGACCCCCTGCTGAACCTGTGATTCCGCCGCAAGCATGAGCGTCATGTCTTACGACGGACCACCCGGTCCCTCGCCCCGAGACGACCGGGACCCTGTGGCCACCCTCATGGACGCCATGCGTGCGGCTCTCGCCCTGATCGACGACGTGGAGGCGCTCAGACTCGAAAACCGCCAGCTCAGAGAGGCCCTGGAGGGACGCGCCCTGATCGAGCGCGCCAAGGGCATGCTCATGGCCCGTCGCGGCTGCGACGAGGCCACCGCCTTCGAGATACTCGTCAGCCTCTCCCGTAAACAGCGGCGCAAGGTGCGGGCGGTGGCGGCCGACTTCACGAACGACCTCGGGTTCCAGCCGCTCATGTGAAGCAGGTAAGACCGATACTCGTACCGGCACAGCGCGTTGAAGCAGGAACCCACCGAGACGGAAAGCCGACCGTGGTAGGAATCCCCGGGCATCAGCCCGGGGAGCGGAAAGTCAACGGAGATCGATCTGGAACACCTTGTCCGCGCCGCCCGGTTCGCCTCCGTTGTTGTCGGCGTTGGTGGTGGACAGCCACAGGGCGTTCTGGCCGGGGATCTTCTCCACCGTCCGCAGTCGGCCGTACTGGCCGACGTAGTACGCGGCTGGAGTACCGGCGTTGGTGCCGTCGACGGGGATGCGCCACAGCCGTTCGCCGCGCAGTGCCGCCATGTAGAGGGCTCCGTCGGCGTAGGTGACCGCGCTGGGGGAGGCCTCGCTGACGGTCCACTGCCGTTTGGGGTTGGTCATTCCGGAGGTGGAGCAACTGCCCTCACAGGTCGGCCAGCCGTAGTTCTTCCCGGACTCGATCAGATTGAGCTCGTCGTACTTGCTGTTGCCGAACTCCGCCTCCCACAGCCTTCCTTGGGCATCCCAGGTGAGGCCCTGGGGGTTGCGGTGCCCGAGGGAGTAGACGAGTGTGCCGAAGGGGTTGCCGGGCGCGGGCTTGCCGGCCGTCGTCATCCGCAGGATCTTGCCGTTGACGGAGTCCTTGTCCTGGGCGAGGCTGCTGTTCTGCGCGTCGCCCGTGGTCGCGTACAGGTAGCCGTCCGGGCCGAACTTGATGCGGCCTCCGTTGTGGTACTTGTTCTTGGCGATACCGGAGACAAGCACCTTGTAGCCGCTGAGTGAGGAGCCGTCGTACGTCATCCGGACGATGCGGTTGTCGGCGGACGCGGAGTGCATCAGGTAGACGTAGTGGTCGCTGTTCCAGTTCGGTGAGACCGCGACACCGAGGAGGCCGCCCTCGCCGCCCGTGGTCACGACGTTGGGCACCGCACCGATCTGGGTCTTCGTGCCGGACTGGGTGAGCTTGAAGAGCTTGAAGCTGTCCCGTTCGGTGATCAGTGCCGATCCGTCGGGCAGCCAGCTCAGCCCCCAGGGAACGGTCCAGCCGGACGAAACCGTGCGGACGGCCGAGGGGACGGAGTCGATGCCGCTGCCGGTTGCTCCGTCGCTCCGGGCCGAGGCGTTCGAGGTGCCGGCCGCCGCGCCGAGCAGGCCGGCGGTCAGTGCTGCCGCCGTTGCGGCCGAGGTGATGGTCCGGAATCCGCGCATGGGCGAGCTCCTCGTGTGGGGGGTGTCGTCAGCGTGCACCCCCGGAAGGTAGGAGGTATGCAATGGCGGGTCAAGGACGGATGAAGCCAAAGGTTCATACCTTCGCAGTCGATCTACGTGAGCGCCCGTCTGTCAACAGGGGTTATGGCGAAGGATCCGACCATGATTAGCCTTGAGGTGTCTATTTCAGCCAAGGAGAGATCGGAGCACTTTGCTGCTGACCCATTGACCCGGAAGGCTGCGGCTGGCGATTCTGCAACAGAGCACAACACTCGGCCGTCAGGCACACCGGTCCCCCCACGTCGGAAGGCAGGTACGGCTCATGACCGAATCCGCACAGCAGGCGGTGGAACCCCAGGCGCAGCCCCGAGAGGAAGAGGCAGAGGCCTGGCAGACCCCCGGTTACGTGGTCGTCGATACCGCCCTGGAGGTCACCGCGTACTCCTTGAGCAACCGCTAGCCCGCCGCCGTGCTGCTGCAGGTGCTCGGCACCGCGGCGGGCGGAGGCGTACCCCAGTGGAACTGCGCGTGCCCCGGCTGCTCCGGGGCACGCGCACGCCCGCACTGGCGCC
>NZ_JBHUXV010000025.1:0-107593 GCF_042669125.1 Streptomyces sp. NPDC057253
TCCGATGGGCGGCGGCTCCGGACCACGAAGAGAGGGCGGCACCCTTGTGCGGGGGTGCCGCCCTCTCGTGCGTCCTGGGCGCGGGCTGTTACGGTCGCGCGATGTCCAAGAGCGAGCTTGACGCGGTGACCGCGGAGTTCTTCGGCGCCTTCGACAACCGGGGCGGCAGGACCGCCGATGTCGGACGCGTCCGGCGCCTGGTGCTTCCCGAGGGCGTGATCGTCAAGACCGGTCCCGAGTTCACGGTCTACTCGGTGGAGGAGTTCATCGAGCCTCGCCTGCGGCTGCTGACCGAGGGACGGCTGGTCGAGTTCTCCGAGTGGGAGACCTCCGAACGGACCGAGATCGCGGGCGACATCGCCTCCCGGGTCGGCACGTACCGCAAGTCCGGAATCCTGGACGGGGAGCCCTTCGACGGCGCCGGCACCAAGACGATCCAGTTCGTCCGCACGCCGGAGGGGTGGCGCATCGCGGCACTGGCTTGGTACGACCACGCCTGACCTGCGTGGGTGCGGGCGCGGTCGGCGTCAGCGTGCTGCCCGGCGCCTGCGGGCCGAGGTCACCAGGGCGCCGCCGGTGAGGAGGACCGTTGAGCCGATGGCGGCGAGGTATACCGCGGTGTCGCCGCCGCCGGTCTCGGCCAGGTCTCGGTGCTGCTCGCCGGGGTCGTCGGCGGTCACTTCGTCGTCGTGGGGCTTGAAGTCCGCGGGCGGCTGGTCGCAGCCGATGCCGTCGCCGTCCCGGTCGAGATGGCTGCCGTAGTGCTCGTTGCCCTTGGGGAGGTTCGCGTACCCGGCGGCGTACGCCTCGGCGCAGTTCGCGAACGGGTGGTCGCCGTCATGGGCCGAGGCGGCCCCCGGCAGCAGGGCCAGGGCCAGCGCGGCGACGACGATGGCGCCGGGCTTGCGGAGCAGGTTCACAGCACGTCCTTCCGGGTTCGTGAGAGGTGACGAACCTAGTGAGGCGCGGTTGCCGTGTCGGCCACATGAGGAACCCGTGATGCGAACGTGACGTGACCGGAAGGTAGCTCTCCGCGAGCGCGGCGCCGACGGCTCAACTGTCGCAGGCCACCCCGTCGTTGTCCCGGTCGAGGTGGGAGGCGTAGCCAGGCTCGCCGCGGTGGATCGGCGCGGCACCGGCGGCGCGGGCTTCGGTGCAGTTCTTGTAGTAGACGCTGTCGGAGCCGGAATCGGACTCCGACGAGCCGAAGTCGGCGTTCGCCTCGGCGGTCACGGTCCTGGTGACCTTGACCGTCTTCGTGGCGGTCACCGTGGGCGCCGGTTCCGGCTCCGGCGTCACCGTGGCGGTCGCCGTGACGGTCACCGTCGGCTGCGGCTTAGCGGCGGCGGGCCTCGCGTCGGCCGTCGTCCCGGACTGGTCGCCGCCGCCTATGCCGACACCGAGGAACAGGGCCAGTGCGAGAGCGGGCAGGACGTACCGCTTCCGGGCCCACTTGGGGGCGGGCCGGGAAGCGGTCGGCGGCACGGGCTGCGGCTGCGTGGCGTACGGGTTGGTCATCTCGTCCCCCTGAACGTGTTACGTGAGGGGATGACCGTATTGCCGGGGCCGCGACTGTGGAGATGAAGTGTCCATTCCGTGACCATTACATGTCAGGCGGCGTCACGTGCGGAACGGGCCCTTCACCTCGTAGGTGATGCCGCCCGATGAACTGCCGCTCGTCCCCCGCTGGCTGGAGAAGTACAGGCGGGTGCCGTCGGGGGAGAAGGCGGGGCCGGTGATCTCCGAAGAGGACTGGTTGTCGATCCTGAGGAAGGGGGCCACCACGTCGTCCGGGGTGATCACGCAGATGTCCATGGAGCCGCCGTCCTCGGCCACGAACAGGTCGCCGGACGCGGAGCCGGTGATGTTGTCGACGCCGGTGAGGGGGGCCGTGCCGGTGGTGACCAGGGAGTCGTCGTAGGCCAACTCGTAGGTGCCGGCGGCCAGGTCGAGCTGCCAGACCCGGTTGTCGCCCTTCGTCGTGAACCACACCGTGTCGTCCGCGTAGTGGCAACCCTCGCCGCCGTTGAAGGACTTGGAGCCGGAGACCTGGGTGCGGGTGGACGTGGGGGAGCCGTCCGGGTCGGGCACGGTGGTCCAGGTGAAGGTGCCGGAGGTCGCGCTGCCCGCCACCAGCACCTGGAGCGTGCCGGCCGACAGATCGCCCCAAGTGGTCGGCACGAAACGGTAGAAGCGGCCGTTGGTCTCGTCCTCGGTCAGATAGACCACCTTGCGCACCGGGTCCGCGGCGGCCGCCTCGTGCTTGAAGCGGCCCATCGCCGGACGCTGCACCGCCGCGTTCCCGCCCCACGGATCCGTCTCGTACACGAACCCCCGGTCCACCTCCTCGCAGGACAGCCAGGTGTTCCAGGGCGTCCTGCCGCCCGCGCAGTTCTGCCGGGTCCCCGACAGGATCCGGTACGCCGACGTGATCGCACCGGCCGACGAGAACCGCACCGCACTCGCCCCGCCCGACGGGTTGATCTCCGAGTTGGAGACGTAGATCCAGCCGGTGCCGTCCGCGTAACAGGCCCCGCCGTCAGGGGCGTTGTGCCAGGTGTACGACGTCCCCGGCACCGTCTGCCCGGACCGCGCGACCACGCGGCTGCTGAAGCCGGCGGGCAGTCTGATGCCGTTGGCGTCGGGCGCACCGAGCGCCCCGTACGGTCCGGTCCCCGGCTGGGCCGGGGCGGCGTACGCGGCACCGCGCCACAGGGTTCCGCCGAGCGCGGCGGAGGCACCGCCGACGGCGGCCGCACGCAGGAGGGTACGACGTTCCACTCTTGCTCCAAGGGTGAGTCGTGACCGGCCCGCCACCGGGCGGCGGCGGGGGTCGTGCGCTCACGGACCTTAGAGCTGCGGGGTGGCTATGTCATGGCCAGGTCATGAAATCGCGGTCCGCGGTGACGCCGGCGCCCCCGTCACGCCCGTACGGCCGGCACCTCCCACCGTCGGCCGGGCGGGCGGCCCGGGGGCCGGGCGCCCGGTACCGGCCGGGCCGACGGCAGCCGGACCACCGCGTCCAGTCCCCCCGTCGCCGCCGCGCGCAGACTCGCCTCGCCGCCGCTCGCATGGGCCAGCCGCTGGACCAGGGCGAGGCCGAGCCCGGTACCGCCCTTGGGCGCGCCCGGCGCCCGCCAGAACCGGTCGAAGGCGCGGGCGCGCTGGTCCGCCGACATGCCGGGGCCCTCGTCGGTGACGTGCAGGTCGATCCAGCCGGAGCGCGGGGCGCGCCGGTGCGGGCTCTGCGGGCGCAGTTCCACGGTCACCGTGCTCCCGGCGGGCGAGGCACGCAGCGCGTTGGACAGCAGGTTGTCCAGGATCTGCTCCACGGCACCCGGCAGCGCCGACACCGGGCCCACCCCGCCGGAGAACAGGACCAGTGACACTCCCTGCCGGCCGTAGAGCGGCAGCCAGGTGCGGTGCCGCTCCGCGCAGACCTCGCCGACGTCCACCGGCACCGGCCGCGCCGCGTCCTCCTCCAGCCGGGCCATCGCGAGCAGCCCCTCCACCATGCGGGCGAGCCGGTCCGTCTCGGTCACCGCGGCGGTCAGGCTGCCCCGGCCGCGCGCGGACACGCTCGGCTCCAGGTTCTCCAGTCGCAGCCGCAGCGCGGCCAACGGCGTCTTGAGCTGGTGCGAGGCCTCGCCCGCGAACGCCCGCTGCGCTTCGAGGAGATGGGCAAGGCGGGCCGCCGTACGGTTGAACGCGGCCGCCAGACTGCGCACTTCGGGCGGCCCCTTCGTCACCGTCACCGGCGCGGCGCGACCGCCCTGTGCCAACTCGTGCGTCGCTCGCTCCAGTTCACGGATCGGCCGACCGGTCCAGCGGGCGATGCCGAAGCCGACCAGGGCTACGGCCGTGAGGACGCCCAGCCCGCCGAGGGCGAGCAGCAGCCACACGTGATGAACCCGCTCGTGCACCATCCGGGTCGGCACGGTCAGCCAGACGGCACCCTGGGCGCCGTGTCCCATGGGTGCGGCGACCGA
Organism: Streptomyces sp. NPDC057253; assembly: GCF_042669125.1. Classification (NCBI taxonomy): domain Bacteria; kingdom Bacillati; phylum Actinomycetota; class Actinomycetes; order Kitasatosporales; family Streptomycetaceae; genus Streptomyces; species Streptomyces sp. NPDC057253. Next base: position 3,990 of record NZ_JBHUXV010000025.1, read on the forward strand.
GAGGTACTCCACCCCGCCGATCGTGGAGGTGCGCACGTCCGCCGTCGACGTGCCCCGCAGTGCCGCCGCGATGCCCGGCCGTGAGGACAGCGACCGGGACACCTCCCCGGACAGCGGGTGCGAGGTGGCGAGCAGCGCCCCGGTGCCGTCCACGACGACCACCTTCCCGCCGATCCGCGCGGCGCAGTGGGCCACCCGGTCGGGCAGGTCCCGCTCGGCGCGGCCCGTCGCCAGACTCAGCGCCGCGTACGCCGAGACCGACTCGGCCTCGTCCCGGGCCGCCCCCACCACCCGCTCCCGCTCGCCGCGCGAGTACACGAACCCCAGCGGGATCTCCAGGCAGAGCAGCACCAGGGCGGCCAGCGTGAGATAGCTGAGCAGCAGCCGGCGCGTCATGCCGGGCCGTCCGGTCCGCTGTGCACCGCCAGCCGGAAGCCCACCCCGCGCAGCGTCTGGATCCAGGCCGGGTGCCCCAACTTCCTTCGCAGTGAGGCGACATGGACGTCCAGCGTCTTCGTCGGGCCCTCGTAGAAGGGATCCCAGACCCGGTCGAGGATCTGCTGGCGGGAGTACACCGCGCCCGGATCCTCGGTGAGCAGCGCGAGCAGGTCGAACTCCTTCGGGGTGAGCGGCACTTGGGACTCGCCGACCCAGACCTGCCGGGTACGGCGGTCCACGGCGAGCGGGCCGGGGTCGTGGCCGGGTGCCCCGATGGGTGTCATGGCAGGCGCCATCGCGGGCGTGGGCGCGGGCGCCGTGGGTGAGGACGTGCGTTCCGGGAAGGTCGGGGACGCCGCGGCGAGCGTCTCCTGCGCGCGCCGCGTCCGCCGGGTCACCGCCCGCACCCGGGCCACCAACTCCCGTACGCTGAACGGCTTCGCCAGATAGTCGTCGGCGCCGAGCTCCAGCCCCAGCACCCGGTCCGCCTCCTCCCCGCGCGCGCTGAGGATGACGATCGGCACGTCGGAGACCTCCCGGATGCCCCGGCAGACGTCGATGCCGTCCATGTCCGGCAACCCCAGGTCCAGGAGCACGACATCGCCGTACGACGCTCTGAGGCCCTCGGTGCCGGTCGTCACGTGGTCCACCGTCAGGCCGAAGTGCGCGAGGCCCTCGGCCAGCGGTTCGGCGATCGTCTCGTCGTCCTCGATGAGCAGTACACGCAAGGCCATACGCCGTATCTCTCCCACCCGAATTCATATTCCGCCCTGTGCCTGACACGCTACAAGAAGCAGGCGGCTCCCGGGAGTCGGGAAAAAGAATGTCCTGCTCCTGTCCGGGCTCTGGCCCGCTATTAACCTTCCTCTGTACTTCACCCCTCTATGGTGCTAAGAACTGGTCGAACTGCCAGCTCAGGAGGGTGTTTTGAAGGCATTGCTGGATCGTGCGCGCTCGTTCAGGCGGCGGGTGGATTTCGAGAGCGGCGAATACCGGAAACTGGCCGACGGGCAATATCCCGAGGCGCTCTTCATAACCTGCTCGGACTCGCGGGTCATCCCCGCGCTGATCACCGGCGCCCGGCCCGGTGAGATATTCGAGCTGCGGAACGCGGGCAATATCGTGCCGTCGTACGGACAGCACGCGGCCGGTGGTGAGGCCGCCACCATCGAGTACGCGCTGGAGGTGCTCGGGGTTCAGGACGTGGTCGTGTGCGGTCACTCACACTGCGGGGCGATGGGGGCGCTGCGGTCCGGCGACGACCTGACCGCGCTGCCGGGTGTGGACGCGTGGCTGGGCCTGGCCCGCCCGTCCCTGGCCCCCGTGCTCACCGACCCGCCCCCGCTCGCCGACGTCGTCCAGCGCAACGTCGTCAACCAGCTGGCCGCACTGCGCAGTTACCCCGTGGTGCGACAGCGGCTCGACACCGACCGGCTGCGCTTGCACGGCTGGTACTACGAGGTCGACACCGGGCAGGTGCACGAGCTCGACGAGGACGGCCGGTTCCGGGTGCATGCCGCGTGAGCGGGGCGCATGCGCGGGGGCGGGGGGACAGGGCCGCGCCGAAGAGCCGTAAGGAATGGGGGAGTTCACCGGGAACCGTGACCTCCCAGGGACCCGCCAAACCCCAGGGACCCGCAAACCCCCAGGCACCCGTCAACCCCCAGGCACCCGCCAACCCCCAGGCACCCAAAGGCGATCTCGGCACCGAGATCACCGCCTCTCTCGTCGTCTTCCTCGTCGCCCTGCCGCTCTGTATCGGCGTCGCGGTGGCCTCCGGGGTCCCGGCCGAGCTGGGGATCATCTCCGGGGTGGTCGGCGGGCTCGTGGTCGGCGTGGTCCGGGGCAGCACCCTCCAGGTCAGTGGCCCCGCCGCGGGGCTGGCGGCGCTGGTCGCGGAGACCGTCGCCGAGCACGGGGTGGCCATGCTCGGGGTGATCGTCCTGGGCTCGGGGATCCTTCAGATCGTGCTCGGGGTCGTACGGCTCGGGCGGATGTTCCAGGCCATCTCGATCGCCGTGGTGCAGGGCATGCTGGCGGGGATCGGGCTGCCGCTGATCTTCAGCCAGCTCTACCCGATGGCCGACAGCAAGGCGCCCGGCGTCCCGATCGACAACATGGCCGGGGTTCCGGGGCTGCTCGCGGACGTGCTGACCGACCGGCAGGCGATGACCGCGCTGCTGCTCGGCGTGGTCACCGTCGTGCTGAGCTTCGTGTGGAAGAAGGCGCCCGGGCCGGTCAGGAAGGTCCCGGCCGCGCTGGTCGCCGTAGGGATCGGCATCGGGGTCGCCGCGCTGCCCGGGGTCGAGGTGAAGACCCTCCAGGTCGGCAATCTGCTCGCGGCCGTGCAGGTGCCGGGCGCCGAGCAGTTCGCCGGGCTCGCCGAGCCGGCGATCATCACGTCGATCCTCACCTTCACGGTCATCGCGTCTGCGGAGAGCCTGTTCACCGCGGCGGCGGTGGACCGTATGCACAGCGGTCCGCGCACCCGCTACAACACCGAGCTCGTGGCCCAGGGGGCGGGCAACACGGTGGCCGGCATCCTCGGGGCGCTGCCCGTCACGGCCGTGGTCGCGCGCAGTTCGGCGAACGTCCAGGCGGGCGCGAAGACCCGGCTCTCCCGCACCCTGCACGGCCTGTGGCTGCTGGCGTTCGCGCTGCTGCTCCCGCAGGTCCTCGCGCTGATCCCGATCTCGGTGCTGGCGGGCGTCCTGGTGCACAGCGGCTGGAAGCTGCTCGCGCCGGAGGAGTTCCCGAGGATGTGGCGCCAGGACCGGGGCGAGTTCGTGGTCATGACGGTCACCACGCTCGTCATCGTCGCGACGGCCCTGCTGGAAGGGGTGCTCGTGGGGCTCGCGGCGGGGATCGTGCTGGCCGCGCTGCGGATGTCGCAGACCGTGATCCGGCAGCACGTCGAGGACGACACCGCGAAGATCGTCATGGCCGGCAACGCGACCTTTCTGCGCCTGCCGAAGGTCATCGAGGCCCTGGAGTCCGCGGCCGCCTCCGGCAAGCCCCGCATCCGCCTCGACCTCACCGGAGTGACCCACCTCGACCACGCCTGCCGCAACCAGGTGGAGGAGTTCACGGCCCAGCAGCGGGGGCGGGGGCTGCGGGTGGAGCTCCTGATGCCGGGGCCGGGGGTGACGGCGGGGGGCGTCGGGCTGCCGGAGCGGGACGACGCGCCGGCCGCGGGAACGCCGGGGCGCGACGCGAGGACCCTCGGCAGGGTGCCGGCGGGCTCTGCGACGCAGGACGCGCGCCGCGCCGGTCGCCACCAGACCGACACCGGGTCATGGACCGAGCGGCCCTTCGAAAACGGGCCTTCCGTCGGGTGGGCCTTCGAGAGCAGGGAGCCGGAGCGTGGCTTCGGGACCGCGGACTCTGCAGGGTGGGACCTACGGAGCGGGTCCTTTGCCGGGCCGGGTTTCGAGAGTGCGGGCTCTGTCGAGCGGGGTTCGGAGAGTGCGGGCTCTGCCGGGCGGGGTTCGGAGAGCGCGGGCTCTGTCGAGCGGGGCTTCCGGAGCGGGTCCTTTGCCGGGCCGGGTTTCGAGAGCGCCGGCTCTGCCGGGCGCGGCTCCGGGGGCCAGGTCGGTGCGTTCGACCCACCCGTCGCCGAAGCCGGTGCTGCCACCGCCACCGCTGCCGTCCGCCGGGCTCCGATTCCCGACACCCACGATTTCACCGCGGCCGAGCCCGTCGCAGCCGAACCCGTCGCGACCGAACCCACCCCCGGAGTCGAATGGTTCTACCTCGACACCCGGCCCCTGCCGGCCGACTACGCTCCGCCCGCCCGCCGCTCCTAGGCTGAGCCCCAGCCGTCGACGGAGGGAGCCTGTCATGTCCGGGTGGAACGAGAAGGCCGTCCCCGACCAGAGCGGACGCGTGGCCGTGGTCACCGGGGCCAACAGCGGGATCGGGTACGTCACCGCGCGGGAGCTGGCCCGCAAGGGCGCCCGCGTGGTGCTCGCCTGCCGCAGCGAGCGGCGGGGCCACGAGGCCCGGGACCGGCTGCTGGGCGAAACGCCGGGCGCCGACGCGGAGTTCGCCCACCTGGACCTCGGGGACCTCACCTCCGTAAGGGAGTTCGCGAGCTCGTTCCCGTACGACCGCCTCGACCTGCTGGTCAACAACGCGGGCGTGATGGCCCTGCCGTACGGCACGACGGTGGACGGCTTCGAGACCCAGTTCGGCATCAACCACCTGGGCCACTTCGCCCTGACCGGCCTGCTGCTCCCCACGCTCCTCGCGACCCCCGGCGCCCGCGTCGTGACGGTCTCCAGCGGGATGCACGCGGTGGCCAACATCGACATCCGCGACCTCAACAGCGAGCGCCGCTACCGCCGTTGGATCGCCTACGCCCGCTCCAAGACCGCCAACCTGCTCTTCGTCCACGAACTCGCCCGCCGCCTGGCGGCCCACGGCTCGGACGTGATCGCGGCGGCGGCGCACCCCGGGTACGCGGCCACCAACCTCCAGACCGCGGGCGCGAAGATGGCGGGCCGCACGGCGGCGGAGCGTTTCATGCGGGTCGGCAACCGCTTCTTCGCCCAGTCCGCCGACGCCGGCGCCCTGCCCACCCTCTACGCCGCCACGGCCCCCGACGTCACCCCCGACTCCTTCACCGGCCCCTCCCTGGTGGGCTGGCGCGGCGCCCCGGCCCCTTCCTGGCGGGCCTCCTGGACCCGCGACGACCGGGCGTCCCAACGACTTTGGGCCGCGTCGGAAGAGCTGACCGGGGTGACGTACGACGCCCTGAAGAGCTGACCGGGGGCACGTGGCCGCCCCCTGCCGCATGCTCTTACGTCGTCCGCACGCTTCTACGCCGCCCGGATCTCGTACGTGGCCACCCGCACCGACTCGTCGTCCAGGCACTCCCCGGTCTCCAGGTCGAAGCGCTGCTTCAGCAGCGGGGAGGCCACGAACGGGCGGCCCTGGTGGGTGCCGGTCAGGCCGCGGGAGAGGACCGCCGCGCCGCCGAAGGGGTCGCGGTTGTCGATGGCGTACAGCCTGCCCGCGCGGTCGCGGAACAGGGCCGCCTGCCGGCCGTCCGGCAGCAGGGCCGCCACGCCCCGGCCGGGGAGCAGCCGGTTCAGCTCGCAGACCGCGAACCAGTCGCCGTCCAGCTGGAGTTCGACCTTCAGGTCGGTGGTCTCGGGTGCCAGGGTCATCGCTGGGCGCTTCCTTCCAGGGGGCGCTGGCCGATGGTCAGCAGCGGCAGGTCGGGCTTGATCTGGTCGCGCTCGGGGACGAAGCCGACGACCGGGTCGGGGGTGTCCGGGGCGTTCACGAAGGACACGAACCGGGCGAGCTTCTCGGGGTCGTTGATGGTGGTCGCCCACTCGTCGGCGTAGTGCGCCACATGGGCCGCCATCAGGGACTCCAGCTCCTCGCAGATGCCGAGGGAGTCCTCCACGACCACGTCACGCACGTGGTCCAGGCCGCCCGGGATGCGCTCCAGCCAGGTCGAGGTGCGCTCCAGGCGGTCCGCGGTGCGGATGTAGAACATCAGGAACCGGTCGATCAGCTTGATCAGTTCGGCGTCGGTGAGGTCCTGGGCCAGCAGGTCCGCGTGGCGCGGGGTCGCGCCGCCGTTACCGCCCACGTAGAGGTTCCAGCCGCCCGAGGTGGCGATCACGCCGAAGTCCTTCGACTGGGCCTCCGCGCACTCGCGGGCGCAGCCCGACACCGCCGACTTGAGCTTGTGCGGGGAGCGCAGGCCCCGGTAGCGCAGCTCCAGGTCGATCGCCATCCGGACCGAGTCCTGGACGCCGTAGCGGCACCAGGTCTGCCCGACGCAGGACTTCACCGTGCGCAGGGACTTGCCGTAGGCGTGGCCGGACTCGAAGCCGGCGTCGACCAACCGCGTCCAGATCAGCGGGAGTTGTTCCACCCGTGCGCCGAACATGTCGATCCGCTGGCCGCCGGTGATCTTCGTGTAGAGGCCGAAGTCGCGGGCGATCTCACCGATCGTGATGAGGCCCTCGGGGGTGATCTCACCGCCGGGGATGCGCGGCACGACCGAGTAGGAGCCGTTCTTCTGGATGTTGGCGAGGAAGTGGTCGTTGGAGTCCTGGAGGGCCGCCTGCTCGCCGTCCAGGACATAGCCGCTCGCGCCGATCGTCGGAGCGAGGGAGGCGATGATCGAGGCGACGGCCGGCTTGCAGATCTCGCAGCCGTCGCCGCCCCGGGCGCCGTCACGGCCGTAGCGGTCGAGGAGGTCCTGGTAGGTGTTGATGCGCAGAGCGAGGACGATCTCGTAGAGCTCCTCGCGGGTCTGCGAGAAGCAGCCGCACAGGCCCTTGTCGACCTCGACGCCGGACGCCTCCAGCTCCGCGGTGACCAGTTGGCCCAGCACCTTGACGCAACTGCCGCACGTGGTACCGGCCTTGGTGCACTTCTTCACCTCGGGCACGGTGGTGCAGTGGTGCTCGGTGACCGCCCCGCGGATCGTGCCCTTGCGGACGTTGTTGCAGGAGCAGATGATCGCGTCGTCCGGCAGCGCGGTCGGGCCGAGCTGCACCGACTCCCCGGCACCGGCGGGCAGCACCAGCGACTCGGGCGAGACCGGCGGCACCGAACCGGTGAACGCCTTCAGCGTGCCGTACGCCTCCGCGTCGCCGACCAGGATGCCGCCGAGCAGCGTGCCGTCCCGGCCGATGACCAGCTTCTTGTACAGGCCCGCGCGGGAGTCGGAGTACACGACGTCGAGGCAGTCCTCGGTCGCGCCGTGCGCGTCGCCGAAGGAGGCCACGTCCACGCCGAGCAGCTTGAGCTTGGTGGACAGGTCGGCCCCCAGGAAGGCGGCTTCGTCCGAGGCGATGGTCGCGGCGGCCGTCTCGGCCTGCTCGTAACCGGGGGCCACCAGGCCGTACACCCGGCCGTCGGCGGCCAGCGCGCACTCGCCGATCGCGAACACGTGCGGGTCGGCGACCGTACGGCACTGCTCGTCGACGGTGATGCCGCCGCGCTCGCCGACCGTGAGGCCGCAGTCGCGGGCCAGCTGGTCGCGGGGGCGGACACCGGCGCTGAACACCACCAGGTCGGTGGCGAGTTCGGAGCCGTCGGAGAGCTTCATGCCGGTGACGGCACCCTCGGAGTCGACCACGATCTCCTGCGTGCCGACCCCCGTGTGGACGGACAGCCCCATCTCCTCGATGGTCCGCAGCAGCGCCGCGCCACCGCCCTCGTCCACCTGCACCGGCATCAGCCGGGGCGCGAACTCCACGATGTGGGAGGTCAGTCCGAGACCCTTGAGCGCGCCCGCCGCCTCAAGTCCCAGCAGACCGCCGCCGACCACGGCACCGGTCGTACGGGTCTTCGCGTACTCCTCGATGGCGAGCAGGTCCTCGATCGTGCGGTAGACGAAACAGCCCCGGGCGTCCTTGTTCGGGACCGGCGGCACGAAGGGGTACGAGCCGGTGGCGAGGACGAGGACGTCGTAGTCGAGGACCTGCCCGGACCTGGCGGTGACCTTCTTCGAGGAGCGGTCCACCGCGACGGCCGGGTCGCCGACGTACAGCTCGATACCGTGCGTCTCGATGAACTCCATGTCCGTCATGGACAGTTCCTCGGGCGTCCGGCCCGAGAAGTACGAGGTGAGCGCGACCCGGTCGTACGCGGGACGCGGCTCCTCGCACAGCACGACCACACGGTGGGTGGCGGTCAGGCCGCGCGCGGCGAGGGCTTCGAGGAAGCGCTGGCCGACCATGCCGTGGCCGACGAGGACGATCGTGGGGGTGGCCTCCGTGGCCTCCGGGGTGGCGGTCATCAGGAGCCTCCGTCGTTGGTGAGCAGGTGGAGCAGTGGGCCGTGGTCGGGGAGCGGCTCTGCTCCCTCCCAGGCGCGGGCGAGCGCGCCGACGGTGCCGAGTTCGCCGACGAGGACCCCGCCGACCAGGCGGTCGTCGCGGACGACGACCTTGCGGTAGGTGCCGCGGGTGGCGTCCGCGAGCTGGACGACGTCGTCGCCCGGCAGCGCCTCGGTCTCCCCGAATGCGGCCAGGTCGAAGGCGGTCTGCCCGGGGAGCGTGAGCCGGGTCAGCGAACGGGTGCCGGTGTAGGCAGCGTTCGTCCGACCGGCCAGCAACTCGGCCAGTACGTCCGCCTGTTCGAGGGCCGGGGTGGCGAGCCCGTACACCGTGCCGTCGTGCTGGGCGCAGTCGCCGATGGCGTGGATGTGCGGGTCGGAGGTGCGCAGTTCGTCGTCCACGACGATGCCCTTGCGGACCTCCAGGCCCGCGGTCTGCGCGAGACCGACGCGGGGGTGGACCCCGCAGGCCAGGACCACGATCTCGGCGTCGAGCGCGTAACCGTCGGCCATCTCGACCGAGCGGACCGCGCCACCGACGCAGCGCACGTCCCGTACGCGCAGGTCGGTGTGGACCTCGACTCCCAGGTCCCCGAGGTGGCGCCGGACCAACTGGGAGGCGCTGGGGTCGAGTTGGCGCTCCATGAGCCGCTCGGCCTGCTGGGCGAGGACGACCTGGGCGCCGCGCCGGGCGAGCGCGCGGGCCGCGGAGACCCCGAGCAGGCCGCCGCCGATCACGACCGCCTTCACTCCCGGCCGGACTGCCTCGGACAGGCCGAGGCAGTCGTCCATGGTGCGGAAGGCGTGGACGCCCTTCGGCAGTTCGTGGTCCGCGGTGAACAGACCGCGCAGCGGCGGCAGCACCGGGTTGGAGCCGGTGGCCAGGACGAGCGTGTCGTATGCGATCTTCGAGCCGTCGGCGCACTCGACGGTCCGTGCCCCGCGGTCGATGCCGGTGACCCTGGCGCGGGTCAGCGCGGCGGGCGCCGGGAGCGCGATCACGTCGGGGTCGTACCGTCCCGCCAGCACCTCGGCGAGGAGCACCCGGTTGTACGGGCGGTGCTCCTCCTCGCCGACGAGCGTCACGGGTGTGCCGAGCTCTCCGAGCCGCCGGGCGAGCCGGACGCCCGCGAGCCCGGCGCCGATCACCACCACACGCGTATTCGAGGTCATGTCCAGGAGCGTGCGTTGCGGGTGTTACCCGACCGCATCCCCGCTGTTTCCCGCGAGGAACGCTGCCCTCAGTCGGCGCCGACCGCGGGTGTGAGGGTTCGGAGCGGGCGCCGGGGGCGCGCTGTGAGGAAGCCGGCGCGCAGGTGGCCGGGGCGCTGTGGGAGAGCCCGCGCTCAAGTAACCGGGGCGCTGTGAGAGAGCCCGCGCTCAAGTAACCGGGGCGCTGTGGGAGAGCCCGTGCCCAAGTAACCAGGGCGCTGTGGGAGAGCCCGCGCCCAAGTAAAGCTTGTGCCCAGGTGGCCGGGGGTGTGCGAACCCCGTCCCGTAGGGTCGCGATCATGCCCGACATATCGCTGACCATGGTCGTCGTCCTGTGCCTCGCGGCCCTCGCGGCCGGCTGGATCGACGCCGTGGTCGGCGGCGGGGGACTCCTGCTGCTGCCGGTCCTGCTGCTCGGGCTGCCCGCGAACACCCCGGCCGCGTACGCGCTCGGCACCAACAAGGCGGTCGCCATCGTCGGCACGTCGGGGGCGGCGGTGACGTACGCCCGCAGGACACGGGTCGACGTACGGCTGGCCGTACGCATCGGTCTCGCGGCCCTCGCCGGCTCCTCGGCCGGCGCGTTCTTCGCGGCCGGGATGAGCACCGAGGTGCTCAAGCCGCTGATCCTGGTCGTGCTGCTGGGGGTCGCGGCCTTCGTGATCCTGCGGCCCGCCTTCGGCACCGCCCCCGCGACCGGCCCGGCCGGCCGCCGCCAGGTCCTCGCCGCGATCGGCCTCGCGGGCCTCGGCATCGGCTTCTACGACGGTCTGATCGGCCCCGGCACCGGCACCTTCCTCGTCCTCACCCTCACCGCGGTCCTCCACCTCGACCTGGTGACCGCCTCCGCCACCGCGAAGATCGTCAACTGCTGCACCAACGCCGGGGCGCTCGCGATGTTCGCCTGGCAGGGCGCCGTCCTGTGGCAACTGGCCGCGCTCATGGCCGTCTTCAACCTCGCCGGCGGCACCCTCGGCGCGCACACCGCCCTGAAGAAGGGCAGCGGGTTCGTCCGGGTCGTGCTCCTGACCGTCGTCTTCGCGCTGGTCGCGAATATTGCGTACGAACAGTGGCTCGCCTGACGTTACGGTGGCGCCGTGACGACTCAGGTGATCGTGCTCAACGGCGGCTCCAGCTCCGGCAAGTCAGGGATCGCGCGGTGCCTACAGGCGGTGCTGCCGGATCCGTGGCTGGCCTTCGGGATCGACGGGCTCGTGGAGTCGATGCCGGTCTCGCTCCAGTCCTCCGAGGCGGGCATCGACTTCGCGGCGGACGGCGGGGTGAGCGTCGGCGAGGAGTTCGCACGGCTGGAGGCGGCCTGGCGGGCCGGGGTCGCCGCGACGGCGTGGGCGGGGGCCCGGGTGATCGTCGACGACGTCTTCCTGGGCGGCGCGCACTCCCAGGAGCGCTGGCGGAAGACCCTCGACGGCCTGGACGTGCTGTGGGTCGGCGTGCGCTGCGACGCCGAGGTGGCCGCGGGCCGGGAGATCGTCCGGGGCGACCGGGTGCGGGGGATGGCCGAGAAGCAGGCGGAGATCGTCCACCAGGGGGTGGTCTACGACATAGAGGTGGACACCACCCGCACCGAGGCCCTGGTGTGCGCACGAGCCATCGCCGAGGCGGTCGTCGGCGACTCCCTGTGAAAGTTGAGCCTCGTCAGCGGAACCCCGAGCGAGTGCACCGAGGCACCCGCGGGCCTCGTCACCGGCTCCCCGTGAGATGCGCGAACACCACCACGTTCCCCCGGTAACCCGTCGCGCGTGAGTAGCCCCCGCCGCAGGTGATCACCCGCAGCTCGGGCCGCGCCGCCGCGCCGTACACCTTCTCGTCGGGGAAGCCCTCCGCGTCGTACACCTCGACCGCGTCCACCGTGAACACCGCCACGCTCCCGTCCCGCCGGTCCACCTCGATCGCGCTGCCCTTGCGAAGCGCGCCGAGGTCGTAGAAGACGGCGGGTCCCTCGGCGTTGTCGACATGCCCGGCGACGATCGCGGTGCCCTTCTCACCTGGGGTGGTGCCGGCCTCGTACCAGCCGGCGAGGTTCTCGCGCGAGGCCGGCGGCACGTCGAGGCTGCCGGTGCGGGTGAGCGCGAGGCCCATCAGGGGCGCGTCCACGTGGATCGCGGGGATGCGGACGCGGTCCGGCGGGGACGGCGGCAGGGCGGGTGCCGCGTCCCGCCCGGCGGTGCCCCCGCGGGCGGAGTGCGCCTGGGCGGCGGACGGCTGCGGCGGGGCGTGCGTCTCGGCGCCGCTGCGCAGCAGCCACGCGCCGCTGCACAGGGCCACCACGGTGACCCCGGCTATCGCGGTGTTCCCGAGTCTGCGGTGGCGCACAGGAGCCTCCTCTACGGCTGGCCTGCCCGTCCCCCTCCGGGCCGCGAGGGGCGTCGGACCCGGAGGGGGAGGGGACATGCGGTACCGGCGGACGGACAGCGGAGGGTGTCCGTCAGATCCCGTCGCCTCTCGCCCGGCGATGCAGGAGCCAGGTACCGCCCGCGGCGGCGACGGCGAGAGCCGCCACACCGGCCGCGGTCTGCACGGGGTCGGGGCCGAGCGCGCCACCGACCCCCGTCTTCACACTTCCTCTGGGATGCACCGGCTGCCGCTGCGAGGTCAGCGTGACCACCAGGTCGCCGGCCACCTGCCGGCCGCTCTCCGCGCAGGTCGCGACGATCTCGTACGTCCCCGGCTGCGCGCTCGGCGGCACCCGGAACCGTCCGGTCGTGTCGCCCCCGTGCGTGCTGGGCGCCAGCGTGAAGGCGCCCGCCCCCACCGCGCTCGCGTCCCCCGCACCCGCACCGTCGTCCCCGCACGCCGCCGTGTTCACGGTGACCCACCCGCCCGGCACGACCGAGGACGGGACGACGTCCAGCCCGTCGGCGCCCCCGGCGTGGGCCGGCGCGCAGACGAGACCCGCGGCGGCGACGGCGAGCGCGCTGCCGGTCAGCAGGCGGACGGTGGTGCGCATGGTGCTCCCTCGAACTCTCGGGTGGGATCCCTGTGCTTTCGAGGTAAGTGGCAGTGCGCCCGGCCCGCTTCCTGAGGGTGCGTCAGAAATACGGTGAATGGGTGTCAGATCGGCGCCCGCCGGGCCGGGTCGGCCGGAGTTTTAGCAGGTCATCGCCGTACGGCGAGGCCCTCGCGGAAGAGAACCCGAAGGGTGCGGGGCGCGCGTGTGAACGGGTGACGGCGGGGCCGCCGTCCCTGCTTGACCTCAACTTTGGTCGAGGTATCAGGCTGTCCCGCATGCAGACAGACACCGCTCCCCTCAAGGTCACCCTCGTCATCGGCAGCAACCGCCACGGCCGCTTCGGCCCGGTGGTCGCCGAGTGGCTCCTCGACCGGCTGCGCGACCGCGACGACCTGGTCGCCGAGGTCGTGGACGTCGCCGAGGCCGACCTGCCCATGTCCTTCGCCACTCCTCCGGCACCCTCCGCCGTCACCCCGAAGCTCGCGTCGGCGGACGCGTTCGTGGTCCTCACCCCCGAGTACAACCACTCGTTCCCGGCGGGCCTGAAGAACCTCGTCGACTGGCACTTCACCGAGTGGCAGGCCAAGCCGGTGGCCCTGGTCTCCTACGGCGGCGTCTCGGGCGGCCTGCGAGCCGTGGAACACCTCCGCCAGGTCTTCGCCGAACTCCACGCGGTGACGGTCCGCGACACGGTGAGCTTCCACAACGCGGGCGCGTCCTTCGAGAACGGCCGCCCGAAGGACACGGAGGGCCCGGACACCGCGGCGAAGGCGATGCTGGACCAGCTGGTGTGGTGGGGGAGGGTCCTGAGGGCGGGGAGGGAGACCACGCCGTACGGCGGGTGAGGCGCGTGCCGTCACCCCTCCGCCCCCGAGAACCCCGCCGCGATCTCGCGATGCCGTTCCGCGACCCGCGCAGCCTCGGCCGCCGTCACCGAGGAACCCGGCAACCGGCCGAGCCGTTCGATCTCGTCGGCGAAGCGGAGGTGCTCGGTGCGGGCGTGGTCGCGGCAGGGCAGGCAGGTCACCCGGTCCGGTCGCGGTGAGGTCATGGCGTACGGCACCCGCAGGCCGCACCCCGTGACGACGGTGCTCGGCAGGTCGCCGGCCAGTCCGAACGTGGCCGCGAGCATGGTGCGCACGGCGGCCTCGCCGCGGACCACCTTCGCCTCGACATGGATGTGCGGGTCGTTCTCGCCCACGTGCCCCTCCCCCTGTCACCGGTACGGCCGCCCCGGAAGCCCGGAGCGGCCGTGTCACAAGATCCGGTGGACGCCGGTCAGTTCACGTTCACCGCGCTCCAGGCCGCCGCCACCGCGTTGTACTCCGCGCTGCCCGCACCGTGCAGATCCTTCGCCGCGTTCAGTGTGGCCGTCCGTGCCCCCGCGTAGTTCGTGGAGGAGGTCATGTAGACCGTCAGCGCCCGGTACCAGATCGCGCCCAGCTTGTCCCGGCCGATCCCGGTGACCGTGGAGCCGTTGGAGGTGGGGGAGTTGTAGCTGACGCCGTTGATGGTCTTCGGACCGCTGCCCTCGGCCAGCAGGTAGGCGAAGTGGTTGGCGACCCCGGAGGAGTAGTGGACGTCGAGGTTGCCCACCGAACTGCTCCAGGAGTCCGCGGAGTTGCCGTCCTTGGAGGGCTTGTCCATGTAGCGCAGGGCGTCCCGTCCGAAGCCGGAGCGGACGATCTTCTCGCCGATCAGATAGTCACCGGCGTCCGAGGAGTTGCCCGCGTAGAACTCCACGAGTGTGCCGAAGATGTCGGAGGTCGCCTCGTTGAGCCCGCCCGACTCGCCCGAGTACGTCAGCGCCGCCGTCTTCGACGTCACGCCGTGCGACATCTCGTGCCCCGCCACGTCCAGCGACACCAGCGGACCGAGCTGCGTCCCGTCACCGTCGCCGTACGTCATGCAGAAGCAACTGTCGTCCCAGAAGGCGTTGTTGTAGTTGTTGCCGTAGTGGACGCGGTTGTAGGAGCCCTTGCCGTCCCCGCCGATCCCGTTCCGCCCGTGGACGTTCTTGTAGTAGTCCCAGGTGACGTCGGTCCCGTACTGCGCGTCCACCGCGGCCGTCGCCCGGTCCGAAGTCGCCCCCGTGCCCCAGTGGTTGTCGGCGTCGGTGAACAGGGTCGCGGGCGCCCGGCTGATGCAGATGGTCAGGAAGCACAGGTCGGTCTTGTTGGCCGCGTCGCCGGTGTAGGTGTTGCCGCGCGTCGGGTCCTTGAGCTGGTACGTCGATCCCGACTGGGTGGTGTTCAGCGCGACCGTGCCGCCGTACAGCGACTTCCCGTCACCGGCGGCCTGCTCGATGCTGTCCCACGCGTCGATCTGGGCCCCCGTGCGGGCGTCGGTGAGGACGGTCCGGGCGACCGGGTTGCCGAGCGAGTCCTGCGCCGCCGCGTCCGTCTGCCAGGCCAGCTTCGGCGCCCCGTGCAGCGCGTCGACGACCAGCTGCGGCTTGGCCGTCAGCTTCTTCAGCGTCTCGCCGAGGTTGGCCGCCTTCAGCGCGTTCGCCGCGAGGTCGGCGGCCTTCGGGGCGGACAGGGCCGGGGTGACGCTGGAGAGGGATATCGCGTTCCTCGTGGCGCGCGAGGAGCTCCTGTACGCCCCGTCCGGCGCCAGGTGGACCACGAAGTCACCGCCCAGCACGGGCAGTTGGCGGTAGGTGCGGTCGTAGCGGACGTGCTGGGTGCCGTCGGGGTCCACGATCACGTCACGGACCTTCGTGCGCTGCGCGGAGGTGAGCCCGAGCGCCGCGGCATGGTCGGCGAGCGCCGACGTGGCGTGCTCGAGGGCGGTGGCCCTGGTGGGTCTGTCGGCAGCACCGGCGGCGGGGGAGAGTGCGGCGGCGAGCAGGGTGGCGGCGGTGGCGGCCACTCCGGCGGTGGCGAGACGACGGGAACGGGCACCTCGGACGTACGGCCGTATCCGACTCATCGGTCTCCTCAGAACGGCGCCAATGGGGCGCGTGGGGGTGGCGCGGACGTTGACCAAGATTTAAGAGGCCATGACAAGCCGCTGTCCATACCGCGTCACGTGCAGGTATGTGAGGGGAGAGAATCGTTTCTGTGACTCCCGCGAGACTCCCGTTCTTCGTCTACGGCACCCTCCGCCCCGGCGAGGTCAACCACGACCTCTTCCTGCGCGGGCGCGTCCGCTCGGAGGAGCCGGGCCGGCTGACCGGTGCGCTGCTGTACGACGGCCCCGGCTATCCGTACGTGGTCGAGGGAACCGGGGGAGAGGTCAGGGGGGAACTCGTCACCCCGCGGGCCGACACCTACGCCGAACTGCTCGTCGCGCTCGACGAGTTGGAGGAGTACACCCCCGAGGACCCGCGCAACCTGTACGAACGCGTGGCCCGTGAGGTGATCCGCACGGCCGACGGCACGTCCGTACGGGCCTGGGTGTACGTGGCCGCGCCCACCGTCGCCACCCGCCTGCGCACCCACGGCAAGCTCATCGAGAGCGGCGACTGGCTGCTGAGGTGAGCTACCGCTTCACCGCCTCCACCCGCACCGCGCACGCCTTGAACTCCGGCATCCGTGACGTCGGGTCCAGCGCCGGGTTGGTGAGGGTGTTGGCGCGGCCCTCGCCGTACCAGTGGAACGGCATGAACACGGTGTCCGGACGGATCCCGAGCGTGATCCGGGCCGGCGCCACGGCCCGCCCGCGCCGCGAGACCACGGCCACCGGGTCGCCCTCGGCGGCCCCGAGCCGCTCCGCGAGCCGCGGGTGCAGCTCCACGAACGGACCCGGCGCGGCGGCGTTCAGTTCGTCCACCCGGCGGGTCTGCGCACCGGACTGGTACTGGGCCACGACCCGGCCGGTCGTCAACAGCACCGGGTACTCCGCGTCCGGCTCCTCCGCGACCGCCCGGTGCGAGACGGGGACGAAGCGGGCCCGGCCGTCCGGGTGGGCGAAGCGGTCCAGGAAGAGCCGCGGGGTGCCGGGGTGCATCCCCGCCGTCTCCTCCGTCGGCACCGCCCCCTCGCCCGTCGGCAGCGCCGTCCCGTCCGCCGGGCACGGCCAGAACACCCCGTTCTCCTCGGCCAGCCGCCGGTAGGTGATCCCGGAGTAGTCCGCCGGACCGCCCGCGCTCGCCCGCCGCAGTTCCTCGAAGACCTCCTCGGGGTCGGTCGGGAAGCCCTTCTCCACGCCGAGCCGGTCGGCGAGTTCATGCAGGACCTCCAGGTCGCTGCGGATGCCGTCCGGAGCCGTGATCGCCTTCCGGCGCAGCAGCACCCGCCCCTCCAGGTTGGTCGTCGTACCCGTCTCCTCGGCCCACTGCGTCACCGGCAGCACCACGTCCGCGAGGGCCGCCGTCTCGGACAGCACGACATCGCACACGGCAAGGAAGTCAAGGGACTTGACGCGCTCCTCGATGTGCGCGGCACGCGGCGCCGACACCACCGGGTTGGAGCCCATCAGCAGCAGCGACCTGATGTCCGTACCCAGCGCGTCCAGCAACTCGTAGGCGCTGCGCCCCGGTCCGGGCAGCGAGTCGGGGTCCACGCCCCACACCTCGGCGACATGGGCCCGCGCCGCCGGATCGTCCAGCTTGCGGTAGCCGGGCAACTGGTCGGCCTTCTGGCCGTGTTCGCGCCCGCCCTGTCCGTTGCCCTGCCCGGTCAGGCAGCCGTATCCGCTGTACGGCCGTCCCGCCCGCCCGGTCGCCAGGCACAGGTTGATCCACGCGCTCACGGTGTCGGTGCCCTTGGACTGCTGCTCGGGCCCGCGTGCGGTGAGCACCATCGCGGACTCCGGCTCGCAGAACAGCCGTACCGTCTCCCGCAGTTGCGGCACCGGCACCCCGGTGATCCGCTCCACGTACTCCGGCCAGTGGGCCATCGCTGCGGCCCGCGCGTCCTCCCAGCCGACCGTGCGCTCCTGGACGTACTCCTCGTCGACCAGCCCCTCGGCGACGACCAGGTGCAGCAGCCCGAGCGCGAGGGCGAGGTCGGTGCCGGGGCGGGGCATGAGGTGCAGGTCGGCCTGTTCGGCGGTCCTCGTGCGGCGCGGGTCGATGACGATCAGTGTGCCGCTGTTCTCCTTGAGCTCGGTGAAGAACCGCAGGGAGGGCGGCATGGTCTCGGCGAGGTTGGAGCCGACGAGGATGACACAGCCGGACTTCGGGATGTCCTCCAGCGGGAAGGGCAGCCCGCGGTCCAGGCCGAAGGCCTTCATCCCGCCGGCCGCCGCGGACGACATGCAGAAGCGGCCGTTGTAGTCGATCTGCGAGGTGCCGAGGACGACCCGTGCGAACTTGCCGAGCGTGTACGCCTTCTCGTTGGTGAGGCCGCCCCCACCGAAGACCCCGCACGCGTCCGGGCCATGCTCCGTGCGCGTGCGGGACAGCCCCTCGGCGATCCGGTCCAGCGCCTCGTCCCAGGTCGCGGGCACCAGCGTGCCGCCGGAGCGCACCAAAGGCGAGGTCAGGCGCACCCGGGACGAGAGCACCGCGGGCGCGGTACGGCCCTTGCCGCACAGCGCGCCCCGGTTCACCGGGAAGTCCGCGCGCTCACTGACCTCGACGGTCCCGTCCGGAGCGGGGGTGAGGTTCATGCCGCATTGCAGGGCGCAGTACGGGCAGTGCGTGGGCGTCGCGGAGTTCGGCATGCCCCTCAGCGTGCTTCGGCCGTGTTACGCCGGGGACGGCTCCGTGTAACGCCATCGCGACGACGACCTCCCACGGCGGGCCCCCGAGCGGTGAGGCGCGCACTCCTGCCCCTGACAGCCGGCGCTCAGTGCGCCGAGGCCAGCGCGTTCGTCACGCCCGGCTCCTTCGGTCCCAGGAACCGTGGATCCGGGCGGAACACCACGTCCAGGGCCGCCTTGCCCGCCGCGAAGAGCTCCCGCGTGCCGCCGTAGTACCAGGTGACGTCGTGCTTGGCGGTCACCCCGACGCCGTACGACGTGATCCCCGCCGCCTCGCAGAGCGCGACCGCGCGCCGGATGTGGAACCCCTGGCTGATCAGCACCGCCCTGTCCACGCCGAAGATCTTCCGGGCGCGGACGCACGAGTCCCAGGTGTCGAAGCCGGCGTAGTCACTGACGATCCGGGTGTCCGGGACGCCGTGCCGTGTGAGGTAGGCGCGCATGGCGTCGGGCTCGTCGTAGTCCTCGCGGCTGTTGTCACCGGTGACGAGGACGACCTTGATCCGCCCGTCCCGGTACAGCTTCGCCGCCGCGTCCAGCCGGTGGGCGAGGTACGGCGACGGCTCGCCGTCCCACAGCCCGGCGCCGAAGACCACGGCCACCTCGGTGCGGGGCACGTCGGCCGTCGAGCGCAGCCGGCCGTCCGTCACGAGGTACATCCACGTGGAGGGCAGCAGCGCGAGCACACACCCCGCCATCACGGCCTGCACGAGCCTGCGCCGCCCGGCACGCGTGCGCGGCAGCCGTGGCCTGCGCACCTTCGGCAGTCGCATCGGACGGTCCCTCCCGGTCGCCTTCTCGACAACCAGAGACGCGCGATCAAGCCGATCGGTTCGTCCACCGGCACGTGAGCAGGCTCACTCGTGCGGGTGAAAACGCAGGTCACGCCACCTCACATGACCCCCTCCCGTGCGGTGAAGGCCCTGAAAGCCTGCGTTATTGCGGTGAAACGGGGAGGCAACCTCGGCCCGCCACCATCACTGCATGAACCGGATCAGCAGCCAGCCCAGCCTCGTCGCGCTCGACGACCGGCGCCGCCCCGAGCCGCCCGCGCTCGTCCTGGTGGCCCACGGCAGCCGCGACCCGCGCACCCTGAACACGGTGCACGAGCTGCTGGGCCGGCTCCGCGACCGGCGCCCCGGCCTCCCGGTGCACCTGGGCCACATCGAACTCAACGCACCGCTGCTCCCGGACACGCTGGCGTCCCTGGGCACGGCGGAGGCGGTCCTGGTCCCGCTGTTGCTGTCCCGCGGCTACCACGTCAAGCGCGACATCCCGGACATGGCGGCCGCGTCCCCGGCACGCACGCGTGTGGCCGCGCCCCTGGGCCCGCACCCGCTTCTGGTGGACGCCCTGCACGCCCGCCTCGTGGAAGCGGGCTGGGACACCCGGACGGACGAGGAGACCCGCCGCGAGAGCGCGGTTGTCCTGGCCTCGGCGGGTTCCCGGGACCCGGAGTCGGCCGTCGACACCCGCCGCACGGCACAACTTCTCGCAGAGCGCCTCGGCGTCCCGGTGGTCCCGGCGTACGCCTCGGCGGCGACCCCGACAGTCGATACGGCGATCAGGGCGCTGACGGCAAGGGGCCGCCATAAGGTCGCAGTGGCCTCATACTTCACGGCTCCGGGCCTCTTCGCGAGGCAGTGCGCGGAGAAGGCGCCGTGGATCGCATCGGCGCCCCTGGGCACGCACCCCGCAATGACGGACCTGATCCTGCACCGCTACGACCAGGTGACTGACCTCAGGGGCGCGGGGCTGTGTCAATTTGCGGCTCCGCCGCGGGGCGCGACCAGCCACCCACTACCCGCACTCGCCGTATAACCGGAACCCGGCGGACGAACCGGCGAATTGTCAGTCCCTGCCCGTACTGTCAAGACATGCCGTACGACCCGCAGTCAACCGAACGCTGGGCCCCCGAACCCGACAAGCGCCCCGGCCGCACCGCCTTCCAACGCGACCGCGCCCGCATCCTCCACTCCGCCGCGCTCAGAAGGCTCGCCGGCAAGACACAGGTCGTCACACCGGGCACCCTCAGCCAGGTCTGGGACGCCAGCCCCCGCACCCGCCTCACCCACTCCCTGGAATGCGCCCAGGTCGGCCGCGAGCTCGGCGCGGCCCTCGGCTGCGACCCCGACCTGGTGGAGGCCGCCTGCCTCGCCCACGACCTCGGTCACCCCCCGTTCGGTCACAACGGCGAACAGGCCCTGAACGAATTCGCCGACGACTGCGGCGGCTTCGAGGGCAACGCCCAGTCCCTGCGGCTCCTCACCCGCATCGAACCCAAGCGCTTCACCGAGGAAGGCTCGGTCGGCCTCAACCTCACCCGGGCCACCCTCGACGCGGCCACCAAATACCCCTG
This sequence comes from Streptomyces sp. NPDC057253, assembly GCF_042669125.1. Lineage (NCBI taxonomy): Bacteria > Bacillati > Actinomycetota > Actinomycetes > Kitasatosporales > Streptomycetaceae > Streptomyces > Streptomyces sp. NPDC057253. Next base: position 24,431 of record NZ_JBHUXV010000025.1, read on the forward strand.
GCCGCGCGGGGCGCACCCCTCCCCGAAGTTCGGCGTGTACGAGGACGACAGACCGGTCTTCGACTGGATCCGCAAGGACGCCCCCGACACCCGCACCACCTTCGAGGCCCAGGTCATGGACTGGTCCGACGACGTGGCGTACTCCGTCCACGACGTCGAGGACGGCCTGCACGCCGGCCACATCGACCCCAACTGCCTGCACGCCGAACCGGAACGGGCAGCGGTCTTCGAGGTGGCCCTCGGCCGGTACGTCCCCGCCGACACCGACCCCGCGGAGCTCGCGGCCGCCCTCGACCGGCTCCAGGACCAGGAGTGGTGGCCGCACGGCTACGACGGCTCCGCCGTCGCCCAGGCCCGCCTCAAGGACGCCACCAGCCAGCTCATCGGCCGCTTCTGCCTCTCCGCCGAGGCCGCCACCCGCGAGCGCCACGGCAGCGGGCGGCTCACCAGATACGACGCCGAGCTCGTCGTACCGCACGAGACCCGCCTGGAGTGCGCGGTCCTCAAGGCCGTCGCCGACCGGTACGTCATGCAGCGCGCCGAGCAGGAGCGGCTGCGGGCCGACCAGCGGATCGTGGTCGCGGAACTCGCCGAGGCGCTCACCGTCCGCGCCCCGGACGGCCTCGACCCCCAGTTCCGGGCACTGTTCGACCGGGCGGCCGACGACCGTGCCCGCAAGCGGGTGATCGTCGACCAGATCGCGTCCCTCACCGACGCGTCGGCCCGCTCGCTTCATGCGCGTCTCATGGGGCACGTGTAGAAAGCACGCGACAGGAGTGACGGGAAACAAGCCCGAATGTGACCCTCCGTGGCCTGATCGGGCCACTCCCTCTTCCCCCCTCACGCTCCGTGCGGGACGCTCCAAGGTGGCGGCACGTCAAAGAGGAGGCATCAAGTGGTCGACGCGGATCAGACTTTTGTCATCGTGGGCGGCGGTCTCGCCGGCGCCAAGGCGGCCGAGACGCTCCGGACGGAGGGCTTCACCGGCCGCGTGATACTGATCTGCGACGAACGCGACCACCCCTACGAGCGTCCGCCGCTCTCCAAGGGCTACCTCCTCGGCAAGGAGGAGCGCGACAGCGTCTTCGTGCACGAACCCGCCTGGTACGCGCGCAACGACATCGAGCTGCACCTCGGCGAGACCGTCGACGCCATCGACCGCGCGGCCAGGACGGTCCGCTTCGGCGAGGACGGCACCGTCGTCCGCTACGACAAACTGCTGCTGGCCACCGGCGCCGAGCCCCGGCGGCTGGACATCCCCGGCACCGACCTGGCCGGAGTCCACCATCTGCGCCGCCTCGCCCACGCCGAGCGCCTCAAGGGCGTCCTGGCGGCCCTGGGCCGGGACAACGGCCACCTGGTGATCGCCGGGGCCGGCTGGATCGGCCTGGAGGTCGCGGCGGCGGCCCGGGAGTACGGCGCCGAGGTCACCGTCGTCGAGCCCCTGTCGACCCCGCTGTACTCGGTCCTCGGCCCCGAGCTCGGCAATGTCTTCGCGGAGCTGCACCGCGAGCACGGCGTCCGCTTCCACTTCGGGGCGAGACTGACGGAGATCGTGGGCCAGGACGGCATGGTCCTCGCGGCCCGCACCGACGACGGCGAGGAGCATCCGGCGCACGACGTCCTCGCGGCGGTCGGCGCGGCCCCGCGGGTCGCCCTCGCCGAGCAGTCGGGGCTGGAGCTGGCGGACCGGGCCCACGGCGGCGGGATCGCGGTGGACGAACAACTGCGCACCTCCGACCCCGACATCCACGCGGCCGGTGACGTGGCCTCCTTCCACCACGCCCTCTTCGACTCCCGGCTCAGGGTCGAGCACTGGGCCAACGCCCTCAACGGCGGTCCGGCGGCGGCGCGGGCGATGCTGGGCCGTCAGGTGACGTACGACCGAGTGCCCTACTTCTTCTCCGATCAGTACGACCTGGGGATGGAGTACAGCGGCTGGGCGCCCCCGGGCTCCTACGACGAAGTGGTGATCCGGGGAGACGCCGGCAAGCGCGAGTTCATCGCGTTCTGGGTGAAGCAGGGCCGTGTGCTGGCCGGGATGAACGTCAACGTGTGGGACGTCACAGAGCCGATCCAGGCACTGATCCGCTCCGGGGCTCAGGTGGACACGGAGGCGCTCGCGGACCCGCACGTTCCACTCGTCAGCCTCGTCCCGTAGGTGTCAGTACCTCCCCGTAGACTTCACGCGTGGCAGGACGGATCAACGACGAGGACGTGAAGGCGGTACGGGACGCGGTCCCGATCGACGCCGTCGTGTCCGAGTACCTCCAGCTGCGCAACGCGGGCGGTGGCAACCTCAAGGGCCTGTGCCCCTTCCATGACGAGAAGTCGCCGTCCTTCCAGGTCAGTCCGAGCAAGGGTCTCTTCCACTGCTTCGGCTGCCAGGAGGGCGGCGACACCATCACCTTCGTGATGAAGGTCGACCACCTCTCCTTCTCCGAGGCCGTCGAGCGCCTGGCCGCCCAGGCCGGCCTCACCCTGCGCTACGAGGAGGGCGGCTACAACCCCGCCCACCAGCGCGGCGAGCGCATCCGGCTGGTCGAGGCCCACAAGATCGCCGCCGACTGGTACATGGAGCAGCTGGCGAGCAGCCCGGAGGCCGACACCGGCCGCCAGTTCCTCGCCGAGCGCGGCTTCGACCAGGCGGCCGCCGCGCACTTCTCCGTCGGCTACAGCCCGCAGGGCTGGGACCACCTCACCCGCTTCCTGCGCGGCAAGGGCTTCACCGACAAGGAGCTCCTCCTCTCGGGCCTGTCCCAGGAGGGCCGCCGCGGCCCCATCGACCGCTTCCGCGGCCGCCTGATGTGGCCGATCCGCGACATCGGCGGCGAGGTCGTCGGCTTCGGCGCGAGAAAGCTGTACGAGGCGGACAACGGCCCGAAGTACCTCAACACGCCCGAGACGGCGATCTACAAGAAGTCCCAGGTCCTCTACGGCATCGACCTCGCCAAGAAGGACATCGCCAAGGCCTCCCGCGCGGTCGTCGTCGAGGGCTACACCGACGTCATGGCCTGCCACCTCGCCGGCGTCACCACCGCCATCGCGACCTGCGGCACCGCCTTCGGCGGCGACCACATCAAGATCCTGCGCCGCCTGCTGATGGACAACGGCTCGGCGCGCGTGATCTTCACCTTCGACGGCGACGCGGCCGGCCAGAAAGCGGCCCTGCGCGCCTTCGAGGACGACCAGAAGTTCGCCGCCGAGACCTACATCGCCATCGCCCCCGACGGCATGGACCCCTGCGACCTGCGCCTCGCCAAGGGCGACGACGCGGTCGCCGACCTGGTCGAACCCCGCACCCCGCTCTTCGAGTTCGCGCTGCGCCAGATCGTCGTCCGCTACGACCTCGACACCCCGGCGGGCCGCGCCGCCGCCCTCGACGAAGCGGCCCCCATCGTCGCCCGCATCAAGAACAGCGGCGCCCAGCACGAGGTCGCCGTCCAGCTCGCCGGCATGCTCGGCATCCTCGACACCCAGTTCGTGGTCAAGCGGGTGGCCCAGCTGGCCCGTTGGGCCCGCGACCGCGGCGGCAAGGGACCGGCCCCGCAGGGACGCGGCCCGCAGCAGCCGTCGTACGACTCGGCCCACCGGCCCGCCGTCTCCGGCCCCGCCCTGACCCTGCGCAACCCCGTCTACGCCACCGAGCGCGAGCTCCTCAAGCTCGCCCTCCAGCGCCCCGAGCTGGTCTCCCCGGCCTTCGACGCGTACGGCGTCGACGAGTTCACCGCCCCGCCCTACGCCGCCGTACGCCAGGCCATCATGGACGCGGGCGGCGCCGAGTACGGCGTCCAGGACTCCCAGGACTACCTGGTCCGGGTCCGTGAGGCCGCCCCCGACGACGCGGTCCGCGCGATGGTCACGGAGCTGGCCGTGGAGGCGATCATGCGGCGCACGGTCGACGAGAACTACGCGGGCGAACAGCTCGTCTGGGTCCGCCGCCGGGCCGTCGACCGCCGCATCCAGGAGGTCCAGGGCACCCTGATCCGCCTCGGCACCGGCGGCGACCCCGCCCACCTGGCCGCCGTGCAGAACGAACTGTGGGTGCTCCAGCAGTACGGCCAGGCACTGCGCGAGCACGGGGCCTCCGCTCTCTGACGAACCGTACGGCGGGGTAACTGCCGGGTCACGGGCCGATTGCAAAAAGTCACCGCACGCCCCTCGTGGCGACGATGTGTCGTACTCCACACTGGGTTCCGGTGCCTGAGTCCTCGGAGCGCGGCCGATCCGTCCCCAGCGGGTCCCAGACCCCCGCGGTTCCGCTCATCGCGTACGGGACGGACAGCGGCGAGGCCGCCGACTCCGCCCCCGAAGTACCGCTGCCGTACTCCTTGGCAGCGATCATCCTGGAGGTCGCCCCCGTGCAGACCCAGACCCTCACACAGACCGAGAACAGTGCGGACGACACGGCAGAACCGGACGCCGAGACCGACGTACTGGTCGCGGTGCCCCCGCAGAGCCGTGTCGTGCACCACCCCGAGGCGGAGCCGGACGCCCCGCCCGCCGAAGCGCTCGACGCCGTGGAGACCGAACCCGTCGAGCCCCCCGAACCACCCCGCGGCCGCGCCACCGACACCGGCGGTCCTTCCTCGGACCTGTTCCGCCAGTACCTGCGGGAGATCGGCCGCATCCCGCTGCTCACCGCGGCCGAGGAGGTCGAACTCGCCCGCCGGGTCGAAGCGGGCCTGTTCGCCGAGGAGAAGCTGAGCAACACCCCTTCTCTGGACAGCCAGTTGGCGCTCGACCTGGACCGGCTCGTGGTGATGGGCCGGATGGCCAAGCGCCGCCTCATCGAAGCCAACCTGCGCCTGGTCGTCTCCGTCGCCAAGCGGTACGTCGGACGCGGCCTGACCATGCTCGACCTGGTCCAGGAGGGCAACCTCGGCCTCATCCGCGCGGTCGAGAAGTTCGACTACGCCCGCGGCTACAAGTTCTCCACCTACGCGACCTGGTGGATCCGCCAGGCCATGTCCCGGGCCCTCGCCGACCAGGCCCGGACGATCCGGGTCCCGGTCCACGTCGTCGAGCTGATCAACCGGGTGGTCCGGGTGCAGCGGCGCATGCTCCAGGAGCGCGGGTACGAGCCGACGCCGGAGGAGGTGGCCGCGCATCTCGATCTCGCGCCGGAGCGGGTGAGCGAGGTGCTGCGGCTCGCCCAGGAACCGGTGTCCCTGCACGCCCCGGTGGGGGAGGAGGACGACGTCGCCCTCGGTGACCTCATCGAGGACGGGGACGCGACGTCTCCGGTGGAGTCGGCGGCGTTCCTGCTGCTCCGGGAGCACCTTGAGGCGGTGCTGTCCACGCTGGGGGAGCGGGAGCGGAAGGTCGTGCAGCTTCGGTACGGGTTGGCTGATGGCCGGCCTCGTACGTTGGAGGAGATCGGGCGGATCTTCGGGGTGACCCGGGAGCGGATACGGCAGATCGAGTCGAAGACGCTCAACAAGCTGCGGGATCACGCATTTGCGGATCAGCTGAGGGGTTATCTGGACTGAGAAAAGGGGTCGTTTCGCAACGACCCCTTTCCACTAGTCCACCTCCGCCACCGCCTGTGCGAACTGCGCCTTGTACAGGCGGGCGTAGGCTCCCCCGGCCTCCAACAGGTCCGTGTGGGTGCCCTGTTCGACGATCGAGCCGTTCTCCATCACCAGGATGGTGTCGGCGTCGCGGATCGTCGACAGTCGGTGGGCGATGACGAACGACGTGCGGCCGTGGGCCAGTTTGGCCATCGCCTTCTGGATCAGGACCTCGGTGCGGGTGTCGACCGAGCTGGTCGCCTCGTCCAGGACCAGGATCACCGGGTCCGACAGGAAGGCCCGGGCGATGGTGATGAGCTGCTTCTCGCCCGCGCTCACCCCGCTGCCCTCGTCGTCGATCACGGTGTCGTAGCCGTCGGGGAGCGTGCGGATGAAACGGTCCGCGTGCGCCGCCCTGGCCGCCTCCTCGATCTCGCCCCGGGTGACCTCGCGCGAGGCGCCGTACGCGATGTTCTCCGCGATCGTGCCGCCGAACAGCCAGGTGTCCTGGAGGACCATGCCGATCCCGGCGCGCAGTTCGTCCCGGGACATCCGCGCGATGTCCACGCCGTCCAGGGTGATCCGGCCGCCCGAGACGTCGTAGAACCGCATCAGCAGGTTGACCAGGGTCGTCTTGCCGGCGCCGGTCGGGCCGACGATCGCGACCGTGTGCCCGGGTTCGACCTTCAGGGAGAGGTCCTCGATGAGCGGCTTCTCGGGGTCGTAGCGGAAGGAGACGTGCTCCAGCGCGACCCGCCCGCGCAGTTCCTCCGGCTTCTCGCTCGGGACCGGGTCCGCCTCCTGCTCCTCCGCGTCCAGGAGTTCGAAGACCCGCTCGGCGGAGGCGACCCCCGACTGGACCAGGTTCGCCATCGAGGCGACCTGCGTCAGCGGCATCGAGAACTGCCGCGAGTACTGGATGAAGGCCTGCACATCGCCGATGGACAGGGCCCCGGACGCGACCCGCAGCCCGCCCACGACCGCCACCAGCACGTAGTTGATGTTCGACACGAACATCATCAGCGGCTGCATGACCCCGCTGTTGAACTGCGCCTTGAACCCGGCCTCGTACAGCGCGTCGTTCTGCTCGGCGAACTGCGCCGCCGACTCGTCCTGGCGGCCGAACACCCTCACCAGGGTGTGCCCGGTGTACATCTCCTCGATGTGGGCGTTGAGCTTGCCGGTGGAGCGCCACTGCTGCACGAAGTGCGGCTGCGAGCGCTTGCCCACGCGCGTGGCGACGACGAACGACAGCGGCACGGTGACCAGCGCGACCAGCGCCAGCAGCCAGGACACCCAGAACATCATCGCGAGCACCCCGATGATGGTGAGCAGCGAGTTGATGAGCTGGCCCATCGACTGCTGGAGGGTCTGCCCGATGTTGTCGATGTCGTTGGTGGCCCGGGACAGCACCTCACCGCGCTGGCGCTTGTCGAAGTACGACAGCGGCAGCCGCGACAGCTTGGTCTGGACGTCCTCGCGCATCCGGAACATCGTGCGGTTGACGGACCGGTTGACCAGCCGGGTCGCGACCGCCATCAGCAGCCCGGCCACCAGGAACACCCCGACCGCGACCAGCAGGACATGTCCTACGGCGGTGAAGTCGATGCCCTTGCCGGGCGTGAAGTCGGTGCTGCGGAGCATGTCGGCGACCTGGCCCTCGCCGCGCTCCCGCATCCCCGCGAGGACCTCCTCCTTGCTGGCCCCGGCCGGCATCTCCCGTCCGATGATGCCCGCGAAGACCAGGTCGGTCGCCTGGCCGAGGATCTTCGGCCCGACCACGTTCAGGCCCACGCTCATCACGACACAGGCCAGCATCGCGTAGAGGGTGAACCGCTCCGGCTTGAACTGGGCGAGCAGCCGCCTGCCCGACACCTTGAAGTCGAGCGAGCGGTTCTCCGGACCGCCGCCGGCCATCATGCGCCCCATGGGCCCGGCCATCAGGCAGCCTCCGCTTCCGTGAGCTGGGAGAGCACGATCTCCCGGTAGGTCTCGTTGTCCGCCATCAGCTCGCGATGGGTGCCGGTGCCGACGACCCGCCCCTCGTCGAGGACGACGATCCGGTCGGCGTCGCGGATGGTCGCCACCCGCTGGGCCACGATCACGACGGTCGCCTCCGCGGTCTCCTCGGCGAGCGCCGCCCTGAGAGCCGCGTCGGTCGCGTAGTCGAGGGCGGAGAAGGAGTCGTCGAAGAGGTAGATCTCCGGCTGCTGCACGAGCGTGCGCGCGATGGCGAGCCGCTGCCGCTGTCCGCCGGAGACGTTGGTGCCGCCCTGCGCGACGGGGGAGTCCAGCCCGTTCTCCAGCCCTTCGACGAAGTCCTTGGCCTGCGCCACCTCCAGCGCGTGCCACAGCTCCTCGTCCGTGGCGTCCGGATTGCCGTAGCGGAGGTTGGTGGCGACCGTGCCCGCGAAGAGGTACGGCTTCTGCGGCACGAGCCCGACGGTCCGCGCGAGCAGCTTGGGCTCGATGGTCGACACGTCGGTGCCGTCGACGAGGACCTCGCCGTCGGTCGCGTCGAACAGCCGGGGGACCAGGCCCAGCAGCGTGGACTTGCCGCTGCCGGTCGACCCGATCACGGCGGTCACCTCGCCGGGCCGGGCCACCAGGTCGATCGCCTTGAGCACCGGCTCCTCGGCACCCGGATAGCGGAATCCCGCCGCCCGGATCTCCAGATGCCCGTGCCGCCGCAGCTCGGTGACGGGGGCGACCGGCGGGACCACGCTCGAGGAGGTATCCAGGACCTCCTGGATGCGCTCGGCGCACACCTCGGCGCGCGGCACCATCATGAACATGAAGGTGGCCATCATCACGGACATGACGATCTGCATCAGATAGGCGAGGAACGCCGTCAGATCGCCGATCTGCATCCCGCCGCTGTCGATCCGGTGGGCGCCGAACCAGACCACCGCGATCGACGACAGGTTCACCGTCGTCATCACCACGGGGAACATCAGCGCCAGCAGATTGCCGGTCTTGAGGGAGATCTGCGTGAGGTCGGTGTTCGCCTTCCGGAACCGGTCCTCCTCGTACTCGTCCCGCACGAACGCCCGGATGACCCGGTTGCCGGTGATCTGCTCGCGCAGCACCCGGTTCACGGTGTCCAGCCGGACCTGCATGGACCGGAACAGCGGCCGCAGCCGCCGTACGATCAACGTCACGCAGATGCCCAGCGTCGGCACGACGGCCACCAGCACCCCGGACAGCGGTACGTCCAGGCCGAGCGCCAGCACGATGCCGCCCACGCACATGATGGGCGCCGACACCAGCAGCGTGAAGGTCATCAGGGCCAGCATCTGGACCTGCTGCACGTCATTGGTCGTACGGGTGATCAGGGTGGGCGCCCCGAACTGCCCGACCTCGCGCGCCGAGAACGACTGCACCCGGTCGAAGACCGCCGCCCGCATGTCCCGGCCGAGCGCGGCGGCGGTCCGGGCGCCGTAGAACACGGCCCCGATGTTGCACACCACCTGCGCCAGCGAGATGCCGATCATCAGGGCGCCGTAGCCGAGGATGTAGCCGGTGTCCCCGTTCACCACGCCGTTGTCGATGATGTCCGCGTTGAGCGTGGGCAGGTAGAGGGTGGCGCAGGTCTGGAGGAACTGGAGCAGCACCAGGATGCTGATGGGTTTCTTGTAGGGCCTGAGATAGGTCCGTAGAAGTCGTATGAGCACGCTACGTCTCTCGGAGTCGGCGACGGGGCGGTTGGTTGCCCCTGGCCCCTATCGTCGGACACTCCACCCGTGTTACCTCAACCGATTAAGCCGACAGCAGTGCTTCGTACGGCCTTACGGGTCCCCTCGGAGGCCGGGCTCCTACCGGACCCTTACCTTCCGCGGCATGCCCTACCGAAACGCCCCCGGGTACATCTGCTCCCGCACCGCCACGAACTGCTGGCGCACCGCCTGGCCCACCGCCAGCTCCTCGCCCGGCTCCAGGACCTGTGCGGCCGGCCCCTGCCACATCGGCGGGGTGCGCGGGTCGAGGGTGCCCTGCGAGACCCCGAGCGCCCAGGCGGCCTGCCGGGCGGCACCGATCGCCGCGTAGTCCGCCGGCTGCGGCACCACGACCTGCGCACCGAACAGCGCGGGCGCGGCGGCCTGTACGGCGGACAGCTCGGCGGCGGCCCCCAGCAGGAAGACCCGCCGCACCTCGACCCCCCGGCCGCGCAGCACGTCCAGCGCGTCGGCGAGTCCGCACAGCATGCCCTCGAACGCGGCCCGCGCCAGGTGCTCCGGCTTCATCGACTCCCGCCTGAGCCCGCTGAGCGTCCCCGCGGTGTGCGGCAGGTTCGGCGTCCGCTCCCCTTCCAGATAGGGCAGCAGGACGAGCCCGTGGGAGCCCGGCGTGGACTTCATCGCCAGGTCGGACAGGCTCTCCAGGTCGCTCAGCCCGAGCATCTCGACGGCCCCGCGCAGGGTCCGTACGGCGTTCAGGGTGGTGACGACGGGCAGGTGCATGCCGGTCGCGTCGGCCAGGGAGGTGATCATCCCGGTGTTGTCGACGAGGGCCTCGGGGTGGACGGCCATCACGGACCCGGAGGCGCCGAGTGAGACGACGGCGTCCCCGAGCCCGATCCCGAGCCCGAAGGCGGCGGCCATGGTCTCACCGGTCCCGGCGGAGATGAGCAGCCCCTCCGGGGTCGTACCGGCCGCGTCGGCGGGGCCGATCACCTCGGGGAGCATCGCCTGGTGGCCGAGGGCCAGCTCGACCAGGTCGGAGCGGTAGGCGCCGGTGGCGGCGGACCAGTAGCCGGTGCCGGAGGCGCCGCCGCGGTCGGTGGTTCTCCTGACCGGCCGGCCGAGCAGCTGCCACACCAGCCAGTCGTGCGCCTGGAGGAGCACGGCGGTGCGCAGAGCGGCGTCGGGTTCGGTCTTGTTCAGCCAGCGCAGCTTGGTGACGGGCTGCGCGGCCTGCGGGACGCACCCCACCGACTGGGCCCACGCCTCGCGCCCGCCGAGCGCGTCGACGAGGTCGGCCGCGGCGACCTGGGCGCGCTTGTCGCCGCCGACCATGGCGGGGCGGACGGTGTTGCCCTGGGCGTCGAGCGGCACGACCGCGTTCTGCTGGGCCGACACACCGATGGCCTGCACGCCTTCGAGCAGACCCCCGCCGGCGGCCTCACCGAGGGACAGGAGCCAGGCCTGGGGGTCGACGTCGGACGGACGGCCTTCGACCGGGTGCGGCGCGTACCCCTGTTTGAGCACGGCTCCCGTGTCCGCGTCGCAGACCACGATGCGAGTGAATTCGGGCGAGCTGTCCAACCCGGCGACTATCCCCATGGCGCAAATTCTATGGGCGTAGCGTCGTGCCCGGCGCGCGGCGACGGCGGCCGCTGGATCGTCCTGGCTGGTCGCGCCGTCCGCCGCGCCTCCGGGTTGTTTTCGTCACCCTCGGATTCAGATGTTGCTGGTGCCCCAGTCGTCCTCCGGGGCGCCGTTGTGGTTGCGGTCCCGCAGCGAGCGCACCCGCTGGGTCACCGACTCCGGCACCCGGTCGCCCACCTTGTCGCTGACCGCGTGGTAGGCCTTGCCGGCGAACTGGCGGCCCTGCTGGGCGGCGGTCTCGGCGGTGTTGCGGACCGCGGGGTTCTGGGCGACCTGACGGGCGGACTTCTTCAGCTGTTCGTAGCGCTCGCGTCCGGCACGGGTGCCCAGCACGTAACCCAGTGTCAGTCCGACAACGAACGTGAGCTTGTAGCGCATGGTGGCCGCCCTCTCTCTCGCGTGGTCTCCGGTGCGACGTCGGTGCCGGGGGAACCGATTGGCGGAGCACCCCCCTGCTTGCGCTAATGTATGTGTCGCAGCGAGCGCCCGCCCCCTGGCGAATACCCAGGGAGGTACGTTCGATGCACCGAGGCAATCCTCCGTAGCTCAATTGGCAGAGCAGCCGGCTGTTAACCGGCAGGTTACTGGTTCGAGTCCAGTCGGGGGAGCTTCGATCTTCCGTAGCTCAATTGGCAGAGCAGCCGGCTGTTAACCGGCAGGTTACTGGTTCGAGTCCAGTCGGGAGAGCAGGACGAAGGAGGGCCCCCGATGGGGTCCTTTTTCATGTCCGACGGAACTGCGCAGGTCACAGGGGAGTCTTCGAGGGCATGCGAAGTCGCCCCTGCGAAGCAGGAGATCGTATGAGCGGCTATGCTGCGGCAGACGGCGCGCACACATGTACGCGACACGCCGCTATGGGGCGGTAGCTCAGCCGGTTAGAGCAGCGGACTCATAATCCGTCGGCCGTGGGTTCGAGTCCCACCCGCCCCACTTGTGCAGGCTTCTGACCTGCGGAAACGTTCATTTTGTGGTGTCGGGTCGTCAACTTCGCTTGGACGGACTGAATCCGCTGCGCGTGAGTTTCGGCCTTGTTGCCGGGCCCGGTCGTGTGAACGTCTCTGACCTGCACGGATGTTCCAGGTTGCTGCGGTGGAACTCGCTGGACGCGGGGAAAACGGAGACCCCCCTTGCTTTCCTCGTGAGGCCCGTTGCGGGCTCGTGGCCCTCAAGGTCGGCATGGCTCGTCAAGAACGTGGGTCCGGCGGACGCGGAGGCACGTGCTCGCCGCAGCTCGCACCCCGGCTGCGGCTGCCGCGCTGAGCGAGGCCCGGCTCCGGTCTCTTCTGCGCAAGGGCGACCGCCGGCGCCGCATCGAGCCCCGGGCCGAGCACCTCGTCGGCGTTGATGAGGATCTTTGAAAACGGCTGTGGCGGACATTCCGTGATGGCCGCTGTGCCGTCCCGCACAACGGCGGCCGCGTAGGGGCGGCGCAGTGGTGCCCAGGCTGACGGGCCGGGCGCCCCCGGTCGCGGAGCATCCAGGATCCGGCACCACGAGATCCGGCCCGGTTCCAGCGGCGACGAACGCGTAGAGCCAAGGCGACCGCCGGCTCCTGGTGGCGACGGGAGCCGTCGCGCGAGTGGGCGCAGGGGGCCTACGTCCTCCCCGCCGCCGCTGCATGGCGTCGCTGCCCCGTCACATCGGGCGGTCCTCAAGCGGGTTGCCCGTCGAATCCAGGGCGGGGACGACCTTGTAGCGGGGCAAGTACGCCGTCGCGAGGGCTTGGAGGGTCGCGGTGGTGGGGATGGCGATGACGGCACCGACCGCGCCGAGCAGGGCCGCTCCGGCGAGTACGGAGCCGAAGGCCACGGCGGGATGGACGTCGACCGTGCGGGCGGTGATACGCGGCTGTAGGGCGTAGTTCTCCACCTGCTGGTACGCCGTCGCGAAGACGATCACCCACAGGGCGTCCATGGGCTCGACGGTCAGCGCCACCAACGTCGGCAGGGCCGCGGCTACGTACGTTCCGACCGTGGGCACGAACTGCGAGACGACGCCCACCCACATGCCCAGCGCCACCGGGTACGGGATGCCGAGGACCACGAAGGCAACCGCGTGGGCGAGCGTGGAGAACAGGGCGAGCAGGGCCCTTGAGTACATGTACCCTCCGGTCTTGGCCAGGGCGACGGTCCAGGCCCGGTGCGCGGCCTGCTGCCGTTGCGGCGGGAGCAGCGACAGGGCTGCTCGGCGCAGGCGGGGGCCGTCGGCGGTGAAGTAGTACGCGAAGAGCGCGACGGTGAGCAGGTCGAAGACGCCGCCGACGACGGTGGTGGACAGGCCCCAGAGGTGGTCGGCCGCCTGCCGGGCGTACGTCTCGACGGTTCCCGTGTCGTCGGTCAGGCGGTCCGCGGTGAGGGTCGTCCCAAAGGTCTCGTTGAGCCGTTCCGTCAAGGTGGTGAGCAGTGCCGGCAGTCGGTGTGAGACTTCGGCCGTCTGGTCGATCAGCAGGGTGACCACCGCGGTGGCGAAACCGGCGAGCGAGGCCGCGGTGACGACGAACACGAGCAGGGTCGCGGCGGCCCGGCCCATGCCGCGGGCCTGGAGGCGGGACACAGCCGGCTCCATCACCATCGACAGGAAGAAGGAGACCAGCAGCAGCACTCCGAGACCGACGAGCTGCCGGGCGGCCCAGACCGTCATCTCGAACACCGCTGTGAGGACGAGAGCGACGGCGATCGCTCTGGGCAGCCAGGCCGGCATCGGAGTCGGGGCCGGGTCGTCGGACTGGGACACGGTGGTGTGGCGTTCCTGTCTCTGGGGCCGTGGGGCCGTGGGGCCGAGCCGCCGCTCACACCCCCGGGGCAGTGGCGGCGGCCCGGATCTGTTCAGACGAAGCGGCGGACGAACGTCAGGGCCGTTTCGGCGACTTCCTGCCAGCCGCTGTCGATGGTGAGGGCGTGACCCCGGTTCGGTATCTCGGTGATCTCGGTGAGGCCGGGGTTGTGCAGCTGTTGTTTGTAGGAGGCGTTGGCGATGGCCCACGGGACGGTGTGGTCCTTCTCGCCGGAGATGATCAGCAGCGGGCCGCGGTCGGGGTTCTCGGTGTCGACCTTCGCCTCAGTCCAGGGGTTGAGGTTGGCGGTGGCGGCCTGGAAGATCGGGGCGCCGGGTGCCGGGACGGCGAACGTCTCGAAGAGCTCCTTCGCCTCCTCCTCGCTGACCGCGTTGGCGAAGGCGTAGCGGAACTGCTCGAAGGTGAGCGGGACCGCGCGGTGCCGGTTGGCCGGGTTGCTCAGTACCGGTGCGGATGAGCGGAGCGCGGAGACGGGCAGGGGCAGGACGCCGCGGAAGGGGGCCGGGTCGATGGCGACCGACGCGGCGGAGAGGCCGCGGCCGGCGAGGATCTGAGTGAGCAGGCCGCCGAAGGAGTGGCCGATGACGGCAGGCTTGCGGTCGAGGTGGCCGATCAGGTCCGCCAGGTGGTCGGCGACCTGCCCGACGGTCTTGCCGGCGAACACCTCGGGGTGGCTGTTCGCCTCCGCCACGGTGTCCGGGTCGTCGGGCCAGGAGAGCGAGACTGCGGCGTAACCCGCCTGGTCGAAGTACTCCACCCAGCGGTCCCAGCTGCCGGGCAGCAGCCACAGCCCGTGGACGAATACCACGGGTGTCCTGCCGGAGTCGTTGGCGGTCTGTATCTGGTCTTCATCGTGTGCGGACATGGCGGCAGGCTAGGAAGCGCGGGGCGCGGGGCGCGACCGTCAGATGACGGGTCCGTCGACGTACTCCACGTGTTTGCCGCCGTGTGCTGCCCGTGCCCGGCCCCCGAGGGCGTCGCGCAGCGCCGCGCGGGAGCGGATGCCCAGCTTGGGGAAGATGTTGTACAGGTGGGTGCTGACCGTGCGCGGGGAGATGTACAGCCGGGCGCCTATCTCCTTGTTGCTGAGCCCGGTGGCCGCCAGGTCGGCGATCTGGAGTTCCTGAGGCGTCAGCAGGCCTTCCGTGCCGTGGGGTTCCGGCTCCGCCGGTGGCGTCAGGGCGGCGAGCTCGGTACCGGCTGCGGCGGCCCAGGGCGCGGCGCCCAGCTCCTCCAGCGCATGCAGTGCGGCCGTCAGGTGCTCGCGCGTGGCCTCCGGGTCGCGGCCGTGGGCGCGCAGCCAGCGTCCGAAGGCGAGCTGCACCCGGGCCCGGTCGAAGGGGGCGTGGACGTCGGCGACCGCCAGCGCCCGCCGGAATCCGGCCTCGGCCGTCTCCACCGGACCGGCGAGGGCCGCCGCCGCCTGTGTCAACAGCGCCAGCCGGGGCGAGAGTTCACCGAGGCGCGCACTCCGAGCCATCGCGACGTGGACGCGTGCCTCGGCGGTCCTGCCCGTGTACACGGCCGCCTCCACCAGGTCGTACACCGACCAGATCGCGCGCGGGTTGAGCGGGGGAAGAGTTCCGGGTGGGCTGATCAGCGCGCAGTCGCGGTACGCCGCCTCGTAGTCCCCCTGCCCCAGGGCGAGCAGCACGCGGGCCTGCCGGGCGGACACCTGGAGCAGCCCCAGGCGGCGCGGTTCGCTCCAGGCGAGGATGGTGCGGGTGAGGGTGCCGACGGTCTCCGCGTCGCCCCGGACGGCCGCCACCAGGGCGAGCTGGGAGGCAAGTCGAAATCCCGCGAGACGGTGCCCCAGCTCCTCGGCCATGGCCAGGCCCTCCCGGGCCAGCGCCTCGGCCTCGGTGAACCGGCCGGCGAAGAAGGCCTCGTGACCTAGGAGGATGGTGCCGTAGGACCACTGCACGAAAGTGCCGCCCTCCCGGGAGCGCCGGGCGACCCGCATCCAGTGCTCGCGGTACTCGGAGGCCTCGTCGAAGTAGACGCTGAGCATGGAGAGCTGGGTGACCGGCCGGGGGCCCGCGTCGGGCGGGAGGGCGGCGAACGCCCGCCGGATCCGCTGCCGGACCTCCGGGGCCCGCTCCTGCGGGGCGTCGAAGGCCAGGCAGTAGAGCCGCACCTGGTCGGGGGCGTCCTGGCAGCGTTCCAGCACCTCCGGCCACAGATCGGTCCGCTGGGCGTAGAACGCCACCAGCGTGAGCAGGAACTGCAGTTCGCCGACGACCTCGCGGACCGCGGCGGGCGACGGCTGCCGCCCGGCACCACCCGTCTCGGCACCACCCGTCTCGGCACCGCCCGTTCCGGCTGCGAGCAGTCCGTCGATCACACCGGTCAGCAGCCGGTGGGCGGCCGTCGCGTCCCCGTCCGTCTCCAGCAGCGCGTACACCCTGGCCAGGGTGGCGCGCGCGGTGTCCTGGGGCGAGGCCCGCTCCCCGTACCCGTCGTCGACGAGGACCGCGGTGACGTCGAGGGCGCCCGACTGGGCTGCGGCGTACGCCGCGTGCGCCAACCGTCGGCTGCGCTCGGCCGGCTCCGGGCTGAGCTCCGCGGCCCGGCGCAGCGCGGTCACGGCGAGGGCGGCGCTGCCGCGCCCCAGGGCCGCGTGCCCCGCCTGTTCGAGATCGGCCGCGAGGTGCTCCTCGGGCCCCAGGGAGGCGGCGACCAAGTGCCCGATCCGGCGTTCCGGGTCCCGTTCCAGTGCTTCGGCCAGGGCTCGGTGCGCAGCCCGCCGTCGACCGGGCCGGCAGGTCCGTACGACGGCCGAGCGGACCAGCGGATGCCGGAAGACCAGTCGGCCGGCCCGAGCGTCCACCCGCACCAGGCCGGCCTCCTCGGCGGCCAGGAGCGCGGCGTCGGCCGCTTCCATCCCGCCCGGATACGCAGCCCAGATCGTGCGGAGCCCGCCGGTCCCCTCCAGCGCGGCGACCAGCAGCAACTCCAAGGTGGCCGTGGGCAGTTCACGGAGCCGGGGGGCGAACAGCGCCTCCAGCCGGTCGTCCACGGGCAGCGACAGCGGCACCGGGACGGCACCGATGAACTGCTCCCGGGTGAGCAGGGCGGGAAGCTCCAGCAGTGCCAGGGGATTGCCCGCGGCCTCCTGGAGCAGCCGTTCGGCAGCGGGCGGGGCCAGCCCGGGGTGGGCAGCCCGCAGCAGGGCGGCGGCGGACCGCTCGTCCAGCGTCTCGACCCGCCGGCGCAGCAGCCCGTGCCGATCGAGCGCGTGCGCATGGCCCGCCCGGGCCGCGACCAGCAGGTCCACCGGAAGCCCGGACAGCCGGCGCGCCACGAACTCCAGGACGTCGCCGCTCGCCCTGTCGAGCCACTGGATGTCGTCGATCACGACGAGGACCGGGCCGTCCTCCGCCGTGCGCCGCAGGGCTTCGAGTACGGCTACGGAGGCCGCGAAACGCTCCGGCGGCGCCTGGGCCACCGAGCTGCCGAGGACTCCCTCCAGTACCGCGCGCTGCCCCGGCGGCAGCCGGTCGAAGCCGTCACGCATGCCGAAGAGCAGCTGGTGCAGGCCGGAGTAGGCCAGCGTGACCTCGGACTCCACGCCGGCGAAACGCAGCACCCGGCACCCCGAGGCCCGTGCGCCGCTCGCGGCGGCCTCCAGCAGCGCGGTCTTCCCCACACCGGCCGGACCCTCCAGCAGGACGGCCGTCCTCGCGCCCCCGTCCGCCAGCCGCCGACGCCGTTCCGCGAAGAACTCCAGGTCCGCCGATCGCCCCAGGAGACCGACGGCATCCCTGCCGACGGACCCGGGCCCGGACGACTGCTCGATGGACATACGGACTCCTCACCATGCTCAGTGGCCGCCAGGGAAGGCGACGGCGGACAGACCGTCAGGTGACGTATGGCCCGACGCGGTCGCCGGGCCCTGGAATGGCTCCCGGTGCGCCGGTCCCGGTACACCGGAGCGGCTACGAAAGGCGGCAGGGCTCCGAGATGATCTCCAACCTGACCCGGATGCGGGCCATCGACGACGCGTGGAACGAACGCGACTGGACTGCGTACGAGGCGTTCCTCGCCCCGGAGCTGACGGCCTGGGCGGCCGGTGACCAAGACCCGCACGGACGGGACGAACACGTCGCCCGGGCACGGGAGTTCTGCACCCTTTTCCCGGAGAACCACGTGGTCACCAGCCCTACGTGGCCGCGTTCGGGCACGGTGACCAGACCTGCACCGTCGCCCGGTTGCGCGGACGCGTGACGCGGCCGGTACGGCTTCCCGACGGGACCGAGGCGGCTGGGACCGGCCGCACCTTCGATGTCGCGTTCACCACGGTCTGCCGCTGGCAGGCCGGGGCGATCGTCGAGCAGTACGAGTTCATCGACCAGGAGTCCCTGCGGCGGGCTCTGGGCATCGGGTCGTGAACGGCGGGCCGCCCGTACCGCCCATGATGATCGATCCCTTCGTCGGTGAAGCCGGAGCAAGCCGGAAGCGGCATGTGCCGTCACCGTAGGTCCCGGGCCGGGCCCGCCGAATCCTTGAGAACCGTAGTCCGGCAGCCCTGCGGTCCCCCGGCCCCCGACCCGGCCGCGTCGCCCGGATCACCCCTGTCGCCCCCGTCACCCCCATCCACGAGCGCCGCCAGCGCGTCCCGCAGTTGCCCTCGGGCCGTCACGCCCAGCTTCCGGAAAGTCTTGCGCAGGTGGTACTCGACGGTGCTGGAGCTGAGGAACAACTGCGCCGCGATGTCCCGGTTCGGCACGCCCGCCGCGGCCAGCCGGGCGATCCGCGTCTCCTGCGGAGTGAGATGGACGGCGGACTCCACCGGGCGGTGCCGCAACCGCGCGCCCGTGGCGGCCAGTTCGGTCCGGGCGCGCCGGATGTAGAACTCGGCGCCCATGGCCTCGAACAGGGCGAGAGCGGTCCGCAGACTGTCCCGCGCCTCCCGCCGCCTTCGCCGCCGGCGCAGCCACTCGCCGTAGACGAGGTGCGCGCGGGCCGTCTGCGGCCGGGCCGCGGACGCCTCCAGATGCTCGATCGCCTCCAGGTACAGCTTCTCGGCCTCGTCGTCGTCCGCGACCAACGCCCGCGAGCGGGCCAGCAGGCCCAGGGCGACGGGGGTGCCGCTGGCGGTCGCGGCGGTGTGCAGCCGGGTCAGGGCGGCCCGCGCGGTCTCCGGGTCCCCGGACCGCTGGGCCGCCTCGACCAGTTCCGGGAGGACGTTCGCACTGGTCGGCCCGGGGGTGTCGGCGGCGAACACCCGCCGGCCGTGGGTCAGCGCGGCCGGGTAGTCGCCCAGCGCCACCTCCAACTGGCACAGGGCCAGGTGCGGGACGAGGGCGCCGTAGTGCTCCCGGCCCGCAGCCGTCGCCTCCCGGATGTGGGCCCCGGCCGCGTCCCGTGCGGCCTGCTCGGGGCCGGTCACGCAGTACAGCAACTCGACACCGCCGCCCGTGCGACCCTGCTGCCGTGTCGTCAGATCGGACAGTTCGGCCGCGGCCCGGCCGAACTCCGCCGCCGCCGTGAAGTTGCCGCGCCACAGTTCGGGTACGGCCCGCAGCAGCAGCGCCAGCGACAGGGCGCCGTGCGCGCCCCGGGCCCGGGCCAGCTCGACCCAGCGCGAGGTGAGCGCCAGCAGGCCCTCCAGGTCCCACATCTCGCCGGCGAGCACACTGCCCAGGTTGAAACCGCGCAGATCCTCGCTGCCGAGCAGGCTCCGCACGCAACGCCGGTAGAGGGGGTAGGCGGCCTCGGGACCGTCGAGCAGCCGGGTGGTCAGCGCGGCGCTGATCAGGTCGGTCGGAGAGGCGGAGTCCGGGGCGGTGGGAGTCAGGGCGCGTACGGCCCGCGCCACCGCCGTCATGTCGGCCTTGCCGGTCCAGGTGGCCGCCTCCAGCGCCTGGAACAGCGTGTCCCGGGCGGCCCGTTCGTCGTCCGGGAGCAGCAGGTCCGCCGCCTCCAGCAGCAGCGGGACCGTCTCCCGCACCTGCCCCTGGGCGAACCGGATCGCGGCCAGCAGCCGCAGCCGTTCCGCCCGTCCGGACCGGGCCCCGGGCAGCGGAGAGACCCGCCGGAGCAGGGCCTCGGCGGCGACCGGGTTGCCGGTCTCCAGGGTCGCCCGCGCCGCCGCCAGCAGTCTGGCGGGCCGGCGTGCCTCGTTCGTGGTCAGCTCCACGGCCCGGCCCAGCAGGCGCGCCGAGGCGGCGTATCCACCGCGGTCCACCGCCCGCCGCGCCGCCTGTTCCAGGTCATGGGCGAGGTCCTCGTCGGGGTGAACCGCGGCCAGCGCCCGGTGCCACACCCGGCGGTCCTGGTCGTCCTCCTCGGCGGCCAGCGCCGCGTGAGCCAGCCGGCGCTCCTCGGCCGACGCACCGTGGTACACCGCCGAGCGCAGCAGCGGATGCCGGAACCCGACCCGCTGCCCGAGCACCAGGAACCCCCGCTCCTCGGCCACCACGGCCGCCGCCCGACCGGCACCCAGCCGGCCCGCCGCCCGCCACACCAGGTGGGCGTTGTCGGAGGTCTCGGCGGCGGCCACCAGCAGCAGGGTCCGGGTGGCGGCCGGGACCGCCGCCACCCGGCGCCGGAAGACCTCTTCGAGACGGCGCCCCACCGGCAGCGGGTTCGGGAGCGCCGCCGCGCCCGTCAACTGCTCGGCCGACAGTTCCCGGGCCAGTTCCAGCAGGGCCAGCGGATTGCCGCGGGTGCCCGCGACCAGCCGCTCGGCGACCCGGTCGTCGATGTGCGCACCGCTGATCAGGTCTCTGGCGATGTCAGCCGGGAGCCCTTCCAGACGGAGCTCGGGCAGCCCGGCGAAGACCGGGGCGCCGTCGCCCTCGGGGTCGCGGATGCCGAACAGCAGGGCGATACGGCCGGCTCCGGCGCGGCGGGCGACGAAGGCGAGGGCGTCCACGGACTCCCGGTCCAGCCACTGGGCGTCGTCCACGACGCATACGACGGTCTGCTCGGCCGCCGCCTCCGTCAGCAGACCCAGCGCGGCGAGGCCTACCAGGAAACGCTGCGGCGCGGGACCGGACTCCAGGCCGAACGCGGTGCTGATCGCCCGACGCTGCGGCTCTGGCAGGGCGGGCAGACCGGCCATGAACGGCGACAGCAGCAGGTGCAGTCCGGCGTACTGCAGGTCCGACTCGGACTCGATCGCCGCGATGTGGCTCACCCGGGGGGAGGCGGCCCCGGCCACCGCCGTCCGTAAGAGCGACGTCTTGCCGACGCCGGGCTCACCGCGTACCGCCAGCACCCCGCCCTCGCCGCCGTCCGCCCGCCCGACGACTTCCCGCACAGCGGCCAGTTCGGCGGTACGGCCGAGGAAGCGGGAGCCGGCCGGGTTCCGTTCGTGAGGCACGTCGCGAAACATGTCGGCAGACATGGGACTCCTTCCGCCTGCCCGGCCGTTCAGGCCCGGGTGCCGTCGGCCGGGCGGCTCCGCGCGCGCCATTCGCCCGGCGGGATGCCGTAGGTCTCCTTGAACAGCCGCCCGAAGTGACTGGCGTCGGTGAAGCCGTGACCGCGGGCCACGGAGGCGACCGTCTGCCGGAGCTTGTGCGGGTCGGCCAGGTCGGCGCGGCACGCCTCCAGCCGGCGGGCGCGGATCCACGCGCCCAGTTCGATGTCCGAGCGGGCGAGGACGGCGTACAGGCGCCGGACGGAGATGCCGAACTCCCCGGCGATCCGCGCCGCGCTCAGCGCGGGATCGTCGATCCGGCGCCGTACATGCTCCATGATCCGCAGCGCCAGCGTGTCCTCCATCGGAGCCCGGGCCAGGTCCGCCGCACCCAGCTGGGTGGCGATCACCGCCCGGACCAGCTCGACGGTCGACCGGTCCAGCTGCTGTGCGGCGGGACTTTCCGGCACCGCGCGCGAGTCGGCCAGCCGCGAGAGATGGGCCGCCGCCAGGCCGGCCACGGGGTTGGCCGGCCCGAGCCGGGTCGCTGTGATCCGCCCGAGCAGCCGTTCGGGCAGGGCGAGACGGGCACGCGGCAGGCAGTAGTAGTGGTGGTGGGTACCGTTCGCGTTGACCGCGGTGAAGGGCCGCGCGCTGTCCACCAGGACCATGTCGCCGGGGCCGACGACGGCCTCACGGCCGTTCTGTACGACCGTGGCGGTGCCCGACCGCTGCACGGCCAGGATGAGCCGCGTCTCGGAGCCGTCCCGGGTCTGCCGCGCGGTGCGCCGGATGGTCAGGGGAGTGGTCCGGGCGGAGAACTGGGTGAGCCCTCCGACCTGGCGGATCAGACCCCGCGCCGCGATGGCGCCGACCGCGTGGTGGTCGACCTCCACCCACAGGACCGAGGGGCCGACGGCGGCGCGGAGCGCCTCGGCCCGGTCCACCGGGGCCAGGTCCCCCACGTCGAAGGTCACGGCCGTCATGATCGGTTCCTCTGGGCTGCTCGAACGGTCGACGCCGGCCACGGCAGGCGCGGCCCGTCCCGAGAATAGGCGCCCCGCACGGCAGCGGAACCGGCGCTGCGTGCACGGCCGTCTGCGTACCGTGCACACCGGCTCCCCGCGTGCGGACACGGGCCTCCCTGCGCGCCATTTGGGTCGGTTACGCTCCCCGGAACGCATGAAGACGCAGTGGAGCACCTCGACGTACACCGTCGACGACCGGGCCGAGGCGATACGGCAGACGATCCGGGACCGCGTCGTACCGGTGCACATCGCGCTGCCCGAACGGCCCGAGGACGTGCACCGGGACCGCGTCGTACCGGTGCACATCGCGCTGCCCGAACGGCCCGAGGACGTGCACTGCGAGGTGTCGATCACCGGCATCGGACGCGTCCAGCTCAGCACCGTCCGGGCCAGTCCGGCGACCGTCGAACGGTCCCTGCGGCTGGCCGCGGCAGACTGGGAACCCTGCCTCTTTCTCAGCCTCCAGCACGTCGGCACCAGCAACGTCGTCCAGGACGGCAGGGCTGCCACCATCCGGCCCGGCACCCTCGGCTTCTACGACACCCGGCGCCCGTACACCCTGCTCTTCGACAGCGGGGTGGACACGCACTTCTTCCGGATACCGGTGGCCGAACTGGGCCTGCCGGATGCCGTGCTCGGCGACGTCACCGCGCGCGTGCTCGGCGAGGGCGACTCGGTCGCGGCACTCGGCGCCTCCTACCTCTCCCGGCTGGCGGCCGTCCCCGACCTGCACACCGGCCCGGCGGCGGAGCACCTGGCCGCGACCACCCTGGAGATGGTCCGGGCCGTGATCGCCGACGCCTGTGACCTGGAGGTGGCGGCCCGCGCGGCCCGGGAGGAGACCCTCGGCCCGCGCATCCTGGAGTACTTGCGCCGCCATCTGACCGAGCGTGACCTCACCCCGGGCGCGGTGGCGAAGGCCCACCACATCTCCCTGCGCCACCTCTACGCCGTACTCGCCCGCGAGGGCGTCAGCCCCGGCGAGTGGATCCGCCGACAGCGCCTCGAAGGGGCCCGCCGGGAGCTGGCCGCGCCCGGGGCCCGTCGCGACACCATCGCCGCGGTGGCCCACCGCTGGGGCTTCACCGACGCCTCCCGGTTCGGCCGGTCCTTCAAGGAGGCGTACGGCATGACCCCACGCGATTACCGGGACCGGCCGCACGCGGGGTGAAGGGGGCCGTCCGGCCGAAGGGGCGTCGGCCTCCGTTCGCTGTGCGAGTGCCGGACTTGCGGTACGTGCTCTGACGCGTTGCCGTCCCACCGCTCGCCGCGCGAGCGCCGGACCGGCCGCACCTGCCCTGACGCGTATCCGCCCCGGCCCGTCGCGCGAGACGCTCTCCGGCGCACCCCATCCTCCGCGATCCGCACCCCGTCCGCCTCGGTCATCCGACGATGCCCGGGCCGCGGCGGAGGCGTCGCAGCTCATCGTCATTTGACGCATCCGGGCGGCGGTCGTCGCGGCCCACGATGAGGGCGTTCCCAGCGACATCGGAAGGTGCCCATGGCGCAACTCAGCCAGTACGACCACGCGGAAGCCCTGGTCGACGGAGCCCACGAAGTCTTCGGCTTCCATCCCGGATACCGTGCCCTGCACGCCGACGGCCGGATCTACCGCGGCGCCTTCCGCGCCCTGCCGGCCGCCCGCAAGTACACCCGCGCCGCCCACCTCCAGGGTGACCTGATCCCCGCCTCGGTGCGCTTCTCCAAGGGTGGCGGCCGCCCGGAGGCGCCGTTCGGCGCCACCGTCGGTATGGCCACCCGCTTCTACCTGCCCAACGGGCGCACCACCAACCTGGTGATGCTCAGCCAGCTCCTCTTCCCGGCCCGCCGCCCGGAAGACCTCCTCGAAGCCATCGCGCTGGCCGCGCCCCCGGAGCCCGGCGGCCCGCTGGACAAGGCGGCCCTGCTGCCCTTCCTGACGCAGCACCCCGAGGTCGCGGATGTCCTCCGGATGCGCGCCGCCTCGCTGGCCCCGACCAGCTTCGCGCACAGCGAGTTCCACGCCGTGCACGTCTTCCGCTACCTCGACGAGGACGACGTCCTCACCAACGTCCGCTGCCACTGGATCCCGCGGGCCGGGGTGGAGGGCCGGCCCGTCGAGGAGCTGGCGGCGATGTCCCGCGAGGTCCTCCTGGACGAGTTCGACGAGCGGCTGCGCGGGGGCCCCGTCGGCTTCGATCTGGTCCTGGAGATCGGCCAGGACGGCGACCCTCTTGACGACCCGACGGCCCTGTGGCCCGAGGACCGGGAGCGGGTCACCGTCGGCACCCTCCAGATCAGCGCACCCACGACGCCCGAAGAGCTCGGCGACCCCGTGATGAACCACGACCCGACCAAGGTCACCGACGGCATCGAGCTCAACGACGACCCGATCCTCCAGGCCCGCCGCGGGGTCTACGAGGTCTCCGCGGCCTACCGGACCGGCGGCTGGCGCGCCTGCCCGTTCGCCAGGCACTACGAGTGACACGCCCATGAAAAAAGTGACCCGGACCACCCACCTGTCACGACTGAGAACAGCCTTGGAGGAGAAGCACGCCATGACCGACACCACCACCGCCACCACGGACGAGCGTTACGCCCACGCCCAGCCCATCAGCGACCAGCCCGACGGCCCGGGCCGCCGCATCGGAAAGAAGGGCGAGCTCACCATCATCACGCCGCTGACCCCGAACGGTGGCAAGATCTTCCGCGAGCGGGTGGCGAGCATCCAGGCCCAGGCCGGCTACTGGGAGACCAAGGTCGGCACGGTCGACAACTTCCGCATCCTGCTCTTCGACAACGACACCCGGATGCTCATCACGCTCGTCTACGACGGCGACTTCAAGCCCTACCTCGCCGACATCGGTCGCGCCCAGCCCTGGCTGGACGAGATCTTCGGCGAGATCGTCGAGGGCTACAACGGTTACGACGACCCGGGCACCCCGGAGCTGGTGATCTCCCGCTCCTACTCGGCGGACCTGTACTTCCACGCCACCTCGGACAGCAGCGTCCACGACGTGAAGCGCATGAAGCGTCTCAACGACGCCCTCTCCGAGGTTCTCGATGCGGCCAACTGACGCCGTCACTGCCCTGGATCTGGACCGGATCCAGGGCACCATCCTCCGCGAACGGCCGCTGCCCTACTTCGGCTCCTACCTGCTGTACGAGGTCGGCGACGCCGCCGAGGGCCGAGCCATGCTGCACCGGCTGCTGCCCCACGTGACCACAGCAGCCGGCTGGGAGCACCCGGACGGGGACGCCTGGCTCAACGTCGTCCTCACCCACCCGGGGCTGGCCCGCATCGGGCTGCCGCGCGAGATCCTCGACGGCTTCCCCCGCGAGCTGCGCGAGCCGATGCGCACCCGCAAGGAGTTCCTGGGCGACATCGGCGAGAGCGACCCGGCGCACTGGGACCTGCCCGAGCACGGCTCCTTCGACATAGGGGTACTGCTGATGGCCCCGGACGAGACCGCGTTCGCCGAAAAGCTGGCGATCGGCCACGGCGCCCAGGAGGACCTGCCCTCCGTGCGCCGGGTGAGCCGTCTCGACATCCGCACCCCGGACAACCTGCGCGAGCACTTCGGTTACGCCGACGGCATCAGCCGCCCGTACATCGAGGGCCAGGGCGGCACCCCGAGGCGCGGCCAGAGCCTCGCGAAACCGGGGGAGTTCGTCCTCGGCTACGTCAACGAACTGGGCCGGACCGCGACCGGCCCGGGCCCCGAGGCGCTGTGGCGCAACGGCACGTATCTGTCCATCCGCAAACTCCACCAGAAGGTCGCGGAGTTCCGCCGCTTCCTGACGGCGCGGTCCGAGGACGAGTACGGCGCCGAACTGCTCGCCGCCAAGATGGCCGGCCGCTGGCGCAGCGGCTGCCCCCTGGCTCTGTCGCCGGAGAAGGACGTGACCGTGGAGCCCGAGCGGCTCAACGAGTTCGCCTACTACGACGACGACCCGCGCGGTCTGCGGACCCCGATCGCCTCCCACATCCGCCGGGTCAACCCGCGGGACGCGCTCAAGGACACCATCGTCGACGTCCGCCTCCACCAGCTCCTGCGCCGGGGGGCCGCCTACGGGCCGATGCTCCCCGAGGGCGTCCTGGAGGACGACGGCGTGGACCGCGGTGTGGTCCTGGCCTTCGCCAACGCGGACCCGGCCCGGCAGTTCGAGTTCGTCCAGTCCCAGTGGGTCAACGACGGCGACTTCATCTCGGCCGGCGCCGACCAGGACCCCCTCGCGGGCAACCACGTCACCGACGCCGACTTCAGCTACGCGGCGAAGCCGGTGCGGCGCCGCCTGCGCGGCCTGCCCGCGTTCGTCGTGACCAAGGGCGGCGAACACGTCTTCCTGCCCGGGGTCAACGGCCTGCAGTACCTGGCCGACGGCCGTTGGTGAGATCCGTCGACCGATCCGCGAGTCCGGTCATGAATCCACCCATGACCCCACCCATGACCCCACCCATGACCCCACTCATGAATGCACGAGGAGAAGAAACGTGTGGTCCTCCCCCTATGCCTGGAGAGGCGTCGTGGCCGTCGTCCTCGGCCTGATCGCGGTCGTCTGGCCGGGCATCACTGTCGGCGCCCTGGTGGTCCTGTTCGCCGTGAACTGCTTCATGAGCGCCGGGAACGATGCCGCCGTCGCGTTCCGCGGTGACCGCGCCGGCCCCGTCGTCGGCCACCTCCTGCTCGCATTCGTCTCGCTCGCCGCCGGAGTGACCGCGCTCGCGTGGCCCGGCATCACCGCCCTGGTGCTCGCCGTGTGGATCGCGATCTGGGCGGTCGTCGCCGGTCTGTTCGAGGTCGGGCTCGGCTTCCGGCGCGGCGCGCCCGCGGGCAACCGTGCGATGTGGATCCTGAGCGGCCTGGCCACCCTGGCCTTCGGTGTCGTCCTCGCGGTCCGCCCTGACGTCGGCGTTCTCACTCTCGCCACGCTCTTCGGCTTCTACGCGATCGTCTACGGCGTCTCCGCCCTGGTGACGGCCGCGCACACCGCACCCCGTACACAGCGCGACCGGAACCAGGACGAAAGAAGCCCGCAGTGGACGTGAACGGAAGGACCGTCGTCGTGACCGGCGGCGCCAGCGGTTACACCCCGCGGGGATTGGGCGCCGGTACTTGGAGAGAGGCGTTCACGGGCAACGCGTTTGAACGCGCCGAGGTCGAGGTTCCCCTCTACCGGACGAAGCTGGGTGCAGGAACCGGAGTCGGTGGTGACCGAGACGGCGACGATGCCGGACAAGAGCAGAACGGCCGTCAACAGGCTTTTGAACTGCGGAAACGCTTATTTTGGGTGGCGGATCGTCAACTTAGCCTGAACGGACTGGCTTCGCTGCTCGCGACTTCGCGAGCCGATGTGGCCTCCGACGGCTGTTGCTGCCCTGACCTGCATAGCTGCACGCCAACGCACCCTGGCGAGCTCGGTCATGGTCGGCTTTGCTGCGACGGCGCCATGGTTTGAGGCCGTCCTGAGGCCGCCGGTATTGCGAAAGAGTCTGGGAGAGGGTGGCCTGTGACCAGCCGTCTGCGCGGGTCTCCGGGTTCGAAGTGGAGATCATCTGAGCCTGTGGTCTCGTAAAGAGCGCGTCTGGCAATGGCGGGTAGGCGTCAAGGAACTGCCCTGAGAGGAAACGGCCCCTGGAGTGGTCTGTTCGTGATCGATGGCTGCGTCGGATGTTGGTGATGTATGATGTTTGCATACATCGTGGATGTTGGAGGTGTCCGGTGTCCGTCACGCAGATTGATCTCGACGACGAGGCGCTGGCCGAGGCCATGCGGCTCATGGGTGTCACGACGAAGAAGGAGACCGTCAACACGGCCCTTCGGGACTACGTGGCGCGGATCAAGCGGCTTGAGGCTGCGGAGAAGCTGGCCGCGCGGGGTGCGCGTGGTGAGTTCGAGCAGGCTGCGGCGGCGCATGACGCGGAGAAGCGTGCGCGACGCGAGGCCTTCGAGTGATCACGTATCTGGTGGACACCTCGGCTCTGTGGCACCTGTTCCGCACCCCAGGCGCATTGCGGCCCTGGGAGGGACACATTGCCGCCGGGGTGTTCCACCTCTGCGAGCCGACACGTGCCGAATTTCTCTACTCGGCAACCAGTCCTGCCCATCGGGATGAGCTCGCAGAGGAACTGGACGCGCTCTGCTTGCTCTCTGCCGTACCGAAGAACGCCTGGCGTTGGGTCGACACCGCCCAGTACAAACTGACCCAGCAGGGCCGGCATCGGGCGGCTGGGGCGATCGATCTGTTGGTGTGTGCGACAGCCGTACACCATGGGCACACCGTCCTCCACGTGGACAACGACTTCGTGACGGTGGCCGGAGTCCTCAAGGAAGTGCAGCAGCGAGACGCACGAGCCTGATCTCCTGAGGCAGGATCACGTCTGTCAGCTCTGCCCGCTCCCGGATCCCTGCAGCCAGGTGAGCGGGCAGTATGGTGAGCAGCCCCTGGAGGAAGCCGAGCGCCGCGAAGTGGTCCAGGTCTCCGCGTACTTCTGCGGTTCGGCGTGCGGAGGCGGCCACCGACTTCTGACCGCTGAGCCAGGCGATCACGGCCTCTGCGGTCGCCGCATCCCCGGCCAGTGTCGCCTGGCGGTAACCGCGCAAAGCCGCTGAGAAGGCAGGTGTGGTCTGGGCGACCGGGCGGAGGCGTTCTCCAGCAGTTTCTCGACCGCCGTCTCCAACGCCTGGTAATTCTCGGCGAGTTCGGGATGTGCCTCGTCCACCTCCTCCCCAAGGGTGTAGAACCATCCGTTGATCACCGAGCGCAGCGCACTGGCCGGTTCGGTCGCGGTGGTCAGCCGCTCGGTGAGCTTGTGCAGCGGGGTCTCCGTCTCGGAGATCTGGATCTCGGCGGTGGCCGGCCCGGACCGCTTGGCCCGTTCGGTGAGGCGGCGTGTGAAGAAGGTCTTGCCGGATCCGTAGTCTCCGCGGATCGCGTGGAACGACGCGCCGCCCGCTGCGATCGTGGAGATCCGCTCGTCCCGCGGTCGCGAAGCGCTCCAGGCCTACCGCGAACAGATCGAGTCCCGACTGCGGCACGGTCCCGCGCCGCTGCGCGTCGATGACCTCGCGGCGGCGGGCCGCGCTGACGGACGGGGCGCTCACGCGCTCTCCTCGGGCAGTTCGAACGCTCACTCCGCCGGGTCCGGCCCCGACGGCGCCGCCGGTGCCGGTTCGGCGGCCGGGAGTGTGAGACGGGAGAACCGCCTCCGACCGGCGTTCCTCACCTCCAGGACACGGTTTTACGTGGCCTTGACCTTGTTCAGTCGAGCCAGCGGGCCGTGTCACCGATTCTGACCTCGCCCGGTTCCTCGACCGCCGCGTACACGCCGAGAGTGTTGCCGAGCTCGCGGGCGACCCAGCGCAGCACGGCGCGGTCGTGGGGGACGGTCGGAGTCTCCTTGGTGATCACCACGCAGCGGTCGCACCCCTTGGTGAACCGCAGCCGCAGCGTGCCGATGACCATCCGGCGGCCGATCCAACCGTGCTCGGGGTGTGCGGTCGGGTGGTCGCCGGGCACGTTGTCGAGCACCAGGTTGGGGCGGAACCGGCTGACGTCCACCGCGCTGTCCGGCAGCGCCGAGGCGAGGCTGTGCAGGGTCGTCGCAGTCAGTATGTGGAGCGCGGTGTCGGGCTGGTCGGGCTGGTGCTCGGCCAACGTGACCTTGGCCTGTATCGCCGCACTGAGCCGACTCGCGGCGTCGGGCGCGTCGGAGCGGAAGCGCCGGCCGTCCGGCAGGACCAGCTCGGCCACGCCCGGTCCGAGGGTGACCGCACGCAATCGCATCAGTGCCGGAACCGCACCGGCCCAGGTGACCTCGTCCCCCTCGTCATGGATGGCGATGCCGCGGTCGCCCTCGATTCCGAGCACACCGACCGTGGCGGCGGTCAGCCGCTCACCACCCACCGACTTCACCGGATACCGCCACAGTTGGTCGACCCGCATCCCCCGCCCCCTTCACCCGGCGGCCCCGTCGTGACGGGGCCCGAACACGCGGTCCCCGGAGCCGAGGACTTCGTCATGTTCAAGGAGTGGATAGCAGTCCTTTCGTACGTTCGACAGGGGTCCGTGCTGCCGAACGCCGCCGTGGTACTCGTGAACCGGCCGAGGTTTCACCGCTGACGGGCGTCCCCAAATGGCCTGTCAAGCAATGGAGTTGGAGGTCGATCCGATGGCGGGTGTGGTGCGGCTCATAGCAACCGGCCCGGCGCCAAACGCATGTTATGGACGAGAAGGGAGTGGCAGCTGCTGCCTCCTGCCTCCTGCCACCTGCCTCCTGTCCCGCAGGCATGCGAGGTGACGGGGCGTCAGGGCATCGTTCGCCACGCCGTGCACGACCCGAAGGGATCACTCCTTGCGTCACCAGAAGCGTGCCATGACCCGTCGCACCGTCCTCGGAGCGGCCGGTCTCGCAGCCGGCGCGGCAGTCGCAGTACCGGTGGTGGCCTCAGCCGTCACGACCACGGCCACGGCCCCGACCGAGGCCGCGACGCGGCAGGAACGTGTGCCCCGTACCCGGGCGAAGACGTTCTCGGGCGCGGCGGCCGGGTCCGCGGAGCCGGGATTCCCCGTCGAATACGTCGGGGTCACCTGGACCGGTGCCCGGCGTGGTGCCGCGATCAGGCTGCTCGACCAGGACGGCAGGGCGGGCGCGTGGCAGACACTGAAGCCGGTCTGTGCCGCCGGGGCGGACGGGGAAGCCGGGAACCCCGCGAAGAACGTGAGCGTGCTGGTGCCGGCCGGCGGGGCCGCCGGCTACGAGCTCAAGATGCCGGACGGTGCGACCGGCGTACGTTCCACCGCCATCGACACCGTCAACGGTCCGGCCATGAAGGTCGCCGTGGCCACCGAGACCGCGTCGTTCCGGGGCGTCGAGTTCATCACCCGGGCCGGCTGGGGCGCCGACGAATCCCTCCGCTTCAAGGCGGACGGCACCGAGAACTCCCCGCAGACCTACTACCCGGCCCAGACGCTGACGGTGCATCACACAGTGGGTGCCAACGGCGACTTGGACCCGGCGGCGACCATTCGCGCGTACTACTACCTGCACGCGATCACCAACGACTGGGGTGACATCGGCTACCACTTCCTCATCGACGAGGCCGGCCTCGTGTACGAGGGTCGTTACACGGGCACGGACGGCATCCCGGCCCACAACGCCGACGGGAAGATGGTGACCGCCTTCCACACCTCCGGCTTCAACTCCGGCAACCTCGGCATCGCCGTACTCGGCACCTTCGAGAGCCAGGCCCCGACCGCCGCAGCCCGCGCGTCGCTGACCAAGCTGCTCGCGGCGCTGTCCGACTACCACGCCCTGGACCCCGAGGCCGCCGTCACCTTCGTCAACCCTGTCAACGGCGTCAAGAGGAACGTCCAGACGGTCAGCGGCCACCGCGACTGGCTGGCCACCGAGTGCCCCGGCACCACGTTCTACGGTGACCTTCCCGCCCTGCGCGTGGACGTCGCGGCAGCGCGTTCCGGAAGCTGACACAGGGCCGGCACGGTCAGCCGCGGCACGCGAGAGGGCCCGGCACATCCAGGGGCGCGTCGGCCGACGATGGCGGCGGCGAGCGCGGCGGCCGGACGGCGATTCGCACATACGTACATGGAATACGTACTCCTACCGACGTGCCCCTGACACTTGTGCCGTTTTGTTGCCTTCATGACAACGACACCGGGTGTGAGAGCGCAGATGCCGAAGAACGTGAAGCTGGCGCTCGCGGGGGTATGGATCCAGGCCGTGCTGAATCTGGCGGTGGGATTCCTGTTGCTGGCCGTGGTCAACGACGCCGTGGACCACGGTCGGGACGAGGGGGCCGGGCTGCTCCGGTTCGTGGCGGTGGTGTCGCTGCTCGTCGCGGGGGTGCTGCTGCTGTGCGGCGTCTTCGCGCGTACGCGGTCGAACGGGATACGCGTCACGATCATCGTCATCGAGTCGCTGAGCCTGCTGAGCAGCGTGGTGGGCCTGCTGAAGGGGGGCGGTGCC
The DNA here is from genome assembly GCF_042669125.1 of Streptomyces sp. NPDC057253. NCBI lineage: Bacteria > Bacillati > Actinomycetota > Actinomycetes > Kitasatosporales > Streptomycetaceae > Streptomyces > Streptomyces sp. NPDC057253. Next base: position 56,429 of record NZ_JBHUXV010000025.1, read on the forward strand.
GGCGTCGTCCCGGGTCTCCTCCTTCCCTTCCTCGTGCTGCGGGGCGCCGCCTCCGCAGAGGCCAGGAACTGGTTCGACAAGTGAGGCGCGTCCCGCCCGCCGTCGCTGCCTTCGCCGTGGCCGTCCTGTTCACCGGGGGGTGTTCCGGCGCCCACGGCACCGCCCTTTCCGGGGATCCGTCCGAGAGCGCGACGGAGGTGTCCGAGTCGCCGAGCCCTTCGCCGACCCCGTCCGTCACTCCTCCGTATCCGACCGGGGCGTCCGGGTGCCATGAGAACCGGGGGTGGACGACCGAGGATTCCGCCGACTGGGTCCAGCTCGCCGTCGACATCCCCAAGGGGAGCTACGAGGGCGACGACGTGACGATCGTCAGCCTGCCGGGGTACAACGGGCCGCTCTGCCGGCCGATCACCGTGCAGGTCGAGTTCTGGAAGCTGGTCTACGGCGTCGCGGACGGCGTCGACGGCAAACGTCTCTCGAACGGGTTGCGGCCCAGCTACTACTTCGACATCCGCCGGGTGAAACACGTCGAACTCCGTGTGGACGCGCGGGCGGACCGCAGCATCGCCTCGCCCGCGTCTCTCTACGCGGAGGACCGCAGCCCCTGCGTGGGCGCCCTCGTCTCGATCACCGTGGGCAAGCCGCTGGCGAGCAAGGAGCTGCCCGAGGAGGTCGACGTCAGCGGCGGCGAGGACAGCTGGGGTCGCACCGAGGTGGACTTCCGGTCGAAGCGGGTCGCCGACTACGAACTGTCCGAGCCCTCGGCACCGCAGGTGTGCAGCCCGGACGGCAAGCCCACCGCCGACCCGGCCGACGTACCCGTACCGGGCTCCGAGCCGACGGATCCGTTCTCGACGGACCTGTACCCGACCGACCTCTACCCGACGCCCGACTACAGCATCGACATCGACGACGTCTTCCGCTCTCCCGCGTCCTGAGCCGCTTCCAGGGATCCGGGCGGACACCGACCTCCTGACCTCTTCGTACCTCTTCGCACTCATCCTCGGGGAATCACATGCGTATGCGCACCGCAGCCACTGCCCTTTCCGGCGCCCTCGTACTCTCGGCGCTCGTACTTCCGGGCGCCGCCCAGGGAGCGGAGCACCACGATGCGGCGACGGCTCTCAGATCCCTCGCCTCCCACAACGTCCGGCCGCAGGACGCGATCGGCGACACCAAATTCACGGACGGGGTCGTCAACAAGGGCAAGGACGTCGTTCTCGGCGTGACGGGCAAGAAGGCCGTTCCCGTCACGTTCACCGCCTTCGACGAGGAAGGGCTGGCCCTCACCCAGGCGTTCCTGTGGCAGGGCACCGACAGTTCGAGCACGGACACCATCACCGGCGCCCTGGGGACGGACGCCGACCCCGTCTGCACGGAGACCACGGTCGAGGGCGGCTACAGCTACGCCTGCAAGACGGTCTTCACCATCGACCCCGCGGTCGACTTCAAGGACGGCAACGGCACCGCGGGGCCCTGGAAACTCTTCCTGGGCGCCTACGACCTCTACTTGAACATCAGCATCGACGACGACGTCACCCGGGGCAGCATCAAGCGGGCCGCCAAGCTGACCGTGAACGCCTCCCCGGAGCCGGTGAAGAAGGGCAAGACGATCACGGTCACCGGCAAGCTGACCCGCGCCGACTGGTCCACGGGCAGGACCACGGGATACGCGACCCAGCCGGTGAAGTTGCAGTTCCGCAAGAAGGGCAGCAGCACCTGGAGCACTCTCAAGACGGTCAAGACCAGCCGTACCGGCGCCCTGAGCACCACCACCAAGGCCGGCTCCGACGGCGACTACCGCTTCGTCTTCGCCGGCACCGCCACGACCGGCGCCGCGACGTCGGCCGGTGACTTCATCGACGTCAAGTAGGCGTCCACGGCTGGCAGGGGGATGCCCGCCCAGGGCAGCAGGACCGGGTTCAGTCCTGTTCCGCGCGGGTGTCCCCGAAACGGCCCCCGGCGCGGCGCCGGGCCATCAGCGTGGCCAGGGCGGTGCGCGAGGAGACCCCGGTCTTGCGGAAGGCGCGGGAGACATGGGTCTCGACGGTGCGCCGGCTGACGTAGAGCCGGTCCGCGATGGCCTGGCTGGTGAGCCCCTGCGCCACCAACTCGGCTATCTCCAGCTCCCGGGCGGTCAGGCCGGCCAGCCGCCGGGTGAGTTCGGCGCGGTCCGGGGAGTCGTACGGGGCCTCCGCGCCGCCGCCGGGCGGAGGCGTGGCGTCGGCGAGGCCGACCAGCAGGCCGCTGCCGCCCGCCTCGGCGAGCCGGCGCCCCCTGAGCCACGCGCGCGTGCCGCCCCGGCCGCGGCCCGCCACCGCTTCCAGCGGGGCGCCGAGCAGCAGGGAGTAGGCCTCCCAGAAGACCGCGCCGCAGCGGACGCTCTCCGCCGCCGCCTCCGCGAACAGGTCCGCCGCCGCTGCCGTGTCCCCCTGGGCCAGCGGCAGATGGGCGCTGCTGCGCAGCGCGGACGCCCGCTGCATCGGCAGGCCCAGCTGTTCCGCCTCCTTCCGAGCCCGCTCCGCCCAGCCGCGGGCCTCCTCGGACCTGCCCGTCACCAGTGCGGAGGTGACCAGGATCTCCAGGTACAGCGGGCGCAGCGACGGCTGGATCCGCTGCAGTTCGGGGCCGCCCGCCTGGAGCATCGCGTCCCGCGCGCGGACCGGGTCGCCGGCCATGAGCGCGGCCCAGCCGAAGATGCACCAGGCCGTGGACGCCCACCAGTCGACCCCGCTGCCGGCCGCGGCCACCGCCTCCTCGGCGACGGCGAGGGGGCGCGGATCACCCGGCGGGCAGCCGGCGACGAGCGCCGCGGCCTTGCTCGCCAGTACGAACGCGAGCAACTGGTCGCTGCCGATCCCGCGGGCGATGTCCTCGGCCTGGTCGGCGAGTTCCAGCGCCGAGGAGATCCGGCAGGTCTGGACCCGGACATGGGACAGGCACAGCAGCAGATGGGGTAAGACGTAGAGCTGGCCGCTGCGGCGGGCGATGTCCAGGCCGCGCTCCGCGTGCCGTTCCGCGTCCGGGTAATGCTCCAGGAAGGCCTCCGCCCAGCTGAGCCGGGCCAGGGGTTCGCACAGCGCGGTGAGATCGTTGTCGGGCAGGGAGTCGACCAATGCGGCGGCCTGCCGGGCGAGCCGGTGCGCGGCGGTCATGTTGCCCTCGTACGCCTCTCCCAGGGCGGCGACGGCGAGGACGCCGGCCTCCCCGACCTCGTCGCCCGTGGACCGGGCCGCCGTGAGCGCCGCCTCGACCTCCGTGCGCACCTGGGCGTACGAGGTGTCGCTGTCCTGGGGTGCGGCCGAGCCGAGCTCCAGGCCGAGACGGACGACGTGTGCCGATGCGGGGCCGCGGGCCAGCTCCCGGCGCAGCAGGGCGACTGCCTCAGTGCAGCGCCCCAGATGACGCTCCACCAGCGCGCACAGGACGACCGCGCGCACTCTGAGGCCCTCGTCCTCTCCGGTGGCCGGGCCGTCGGGTGACCGCCGCGGGGTGGCGATCAGCTCCTGGAGCAGGTCGCGGCTCTCGCGCAGACCACCGCACGCGGCCAGCGCGCGGGCCCGCCTCAGGACCAACTCGCGGCGCAGGGGGGTGTGTTCGGGAGTGTGCGGAAGATGACGGAGCGCGACATCGAGCCAGTGGGCGGAGCTCGCCGGGGCCGTACGGGCGGTTCGGGCGGCGGCCTCGTCGAGCACGGCCACCGCTGCAGGGTCCCAGCCGGTCAGCGACTGTTCCACGTGGTGGGCCCGCTCGGCGGCCGAGGCGCCGGCGCGGGCGAGTTCCTGCGCGGTGAGCCGGTGGATCTCGACGCGCCTCAAGAAGGGCGTGCTCTCGTGGACGAGGGTCCTTACGACCGGATGCCGCAGGGTCAGCAGGCCCTGCGGGCCCGAGCGCAGCAGGTCGCGTCGGGTGAGGGCGTGGACATCGGCAGTGAACGCGGTGCCGGAGTGGCCGGTCACCCGGCTCACCATCGCCGGGTTGGCATGGTCGCCCAGTACCGCCACAGCCTCGACGATGCCGCGCCGGGAGGGGGTGAGTGCGGTCAGTTCGTCCAGCAGCAGGGTGCCGAGCCCGGGCGGCGCCGAGGACTCGGGCGTCGCGCTCCCGCGGTGGGCCTGAAGGAGGGTCAGGAAATAGAACGGATTGCCCTCGCTCGTGGCGTACAGCGCGGCGGTCTCGGCGGGCGGCAGGCCGGGGCCGGCCAGTTCGGCGCAGTCACGTGCGTTCAGAGGTCTCAGGCCGAATCTGACGACCGTGCCGGTGTCGCGGCCCCGGGTGAGCGAGGCGGCGAGGGACTCGGGACCTTGGCGGTCACGACGGGTCACGGCCAGGACGACGGGGGCGTGCACGGGATGGCGTACGAGATGGTCCAGCAGCTCCAGTGACGCCGGGTCCGCCCAGTGCAGGTCGTCGAGGGCCAACAGCAGCCCGGACGAGGCGGCGAGCCGGGCGAGCAGGACGGCCGTGGACCGGTGCAGCCCGAAACGGTCGACCGCGCCGCCCAGCCGAAGCAGCGGAGCCACCGCCTCCGTCCCGGTCTCGTGGAAGCCGACCGGGGCGTGCGGGTCGAGGTGGGCGAGCGCGTCGGTGAATACCTGGAACGGCACCTGCCGCTCGTACTCGGTGGCTCTGCCGCGCAGTACCGTCATCCCGCGTCGGCTCGCCCGTGCGCAGACCTCGCCGAGCAGCCGACTCTTGCCGATGCCGGCATCACCGGTGATGTCGACGAGCCGGGAACGGCCGCTGTCACGGAACTCCCAGCCCCGTGTCGCGCCGCGCGCGCCGTCCGCCGCATGGTCGAGCAGCGCGTCGAACCGGGCCAGCTCGACGGAGCGGCCCAGCAACGGAGTCCCGCTCCCGCCGTCCCCAACTACCGCTTCCACGACCATAGTTGCCCCCAGTCTTTACGTTCCCCTCACATACCATTCTCCCTTGGTGATCGTTGTAACCGCTGCGTCGGTGAACCGGGAGGGACGTTCCCCTTCAGAGGTCGCTTTCCGGTTGGCCGCTTCGGCCGTTGACCGCACGGCGTGCCCCGTGGCTTCCGGGGCGTTCGAGGGCCTGCCATCGCCCCCGCTCTGCCGGCCCGCACCTTGCGCACGTAGGTGGCGCCAATTCATGGTGATGGTCGCCAGCGCCGGTGCCGAGGGCGACTGCGACGTTTCCCCGCGTGGTGGCCCTGCCGGGTTCGTCGCCGCCCTGGACGAATGACGGCCCAGCTCGTCGCGCTCGGCGGTCAGTTTCCCGCCGTCGACCCGACGCCGCACGGTGTCTGGGCTGACGCCGAGTAACACTGCCGCGTCCCCGATCCGGTAGGTGTGCATGCCTGGGTGATGGTTTCGCATATGCAAGGTGATAGTCGCCTGTGCCATTGCATGAGCCGTAATTGCGATCTACCTGGCTGGCATGTGCGTTTCTGCATGAGGGTGGTTCGGGTACGGTCATCCAGGAGGTGGTAGCCCGTGAGTCAGGCCCTCGCAGCTGCCCGTACGGTCGCCGACCCGGCGGCGGAACTCGTCCTCACCGGCGATCTCGACCGACCGGCCCGGCTGACGGTGTCCGACCTGCTCGCCTGGCCCCAGCACCGGGCCGAGGTCACCTTCGAGTGCGCGACCAGTGGCGTCCAGCGCCACACCTTCACCGGCCCGCTTCTGCACGACGTCCTCCTGGACGCCTGCCCCGCCTTCGACCCCACCCGCCGAAAGGACCGCCTCCGCTTCCTGATCGCCGTCCACGGCGCGGACGGTCACCACGCCCTTCTGTCGTGGGCGGAGATCGACCCCGACTTCGGCCGCGCCCCCGTCCTGCTCGCCGCCACCCTCGACGACACCCCGCTCGACCGCGCCGGAGCCCAACTCGTCCCGCCCCAGGACCGCTGCGGAGCCCGATACATCAGCGGCATCGACACGATCCGCGTCGACGGCGGCTACGCGGCATGGACCTGACGGCGACCCGAGGAGCACGGTGAAGCACGACCCGACGGCCGACGTCCTGGTTCTGGAACACATGCTGCACGAGGGCCCGTACGCCATCGCTACGGCCCTGGAGGCGGCCGGTTCCCCTCCCGGAATGCCGAACTGGCCTTGCTGCGGGCCGCGTTGACGGCCGAGGTGCCGTGCTCGGGGTGTTGGCACGGCGACACCATGGACCTACCGGCCGAGGCCGCCGCGCCGGCCTCCTGCGACCGTTACCCGGTCCAAGCGTTCCGGATCGGGGGATCGGCCTGGGGCCTCCAGTTCCACCTGGAGGCGGACAAGGCGGCCGTGGACGCCTTCGCCACGGCGTTCCCGGACGAAGCGGCCCAGGCACCGGGCCTCGTCCAGTCCGCCCCGGCGGAACTGGCGGCGCTCACCCCGCACCGCGACGACGTGTTCGCCCGCTCCGCCGCGTCCCGGCCCATCGGCAGCCGACCGCCGTCCGCCCACCGCCGAACGGTCTCCGGACTCACTCCCGACAGGCGCGCCGCCTGCCCAATGCTGCACATCGGCACACCGAAGCCCTAGGGGGTCGCGCATGCTGCTGCGCCAGCTGGAGTACCTCGTCGCGCTCGCCCGCGAACGCCACTTCGTGCGCGCGGCGGCCGCATGCTACGTCTCCCAGCCATCGCTGTCGGCCGCGATACGGCGGCTCGAACACGAACTGGGCGTCCCGATCGTGCGCCGTGGCCGGAAGTACGAGGGGCTGACCCCCGAAGGCGAGGTGGTACTGGCGTGGGCGCACCGCATCCTGGCCGAACGCGACGGCCTGCAACAGGAGTTGTCCGCACTGAAGGACGGCCTCAGCGGCACGCTGCGCCTCGGAGTGGTCCCCACCGCGCTGCCCACCGCCTCCCTTCTGACCAACCCGTTCTGCGAGAACCACCCCCGGGCCCGGGTGAGCATCGAGTCCCTGTCCTCGGAGGAGATCCGGCACAAACTGACCGAGTTCGAGCTGGACGCGGCCATGACCTACCTCGACGACGAGGCACTGGCCGGCCTGAGCCGACTGCCGCTGTACGAGGAGCGGTACGTGCTCCTCACCCCCGTCGACGGCCCACTCGCGGGAGTTCCGAACGTCCGCTGGGCTCAGGCCGCGACCCTGCCCCTCTGCCTGCTCGGCCCGCGGATGCGCAACCGCCGCATCATCGACGAGTGCTTCGCGGCGGACGGCGCCAAGGCGGCTCCCGCGATCGAGTCGGACACCGTGGCCGGCCTGTACGCCCATCTGCCCGGCGGCCGCTGGTCCAGCGTCATCTCGCATGCCTGGCTCCACATGTTCGGCGTACCGCAGGGGATGCGGGTGGTGGCGCTGGAGGGCTCCGCTCACGGGCCGCGCGTGGGCCTGGTGACCGGCCCGGACGACCCGCCGTCCGTCCTCGCCGGCGCCCTGCTCGCGGTCGCCCGCGAGGCAGACGTACGCCAGGCGCTCGACGCACTCCTGCGTACCTATCTCGACGGGGACTGATAGCCGGCGCCTATACGCCTATAGCGAGGAACGCTTTGACCTGGGCATTTGGCGGCGAGGATCGTGAACGGCACCTTCCCGCAACGCCAGTTGAGGAGCCGCGACATGGCCAAGGTGCTCTGCGTCCTGTACGACGACCCCACCGACGGATACCCCACCACGTACGCCCGCGACGACGTCCCGGCCATCGCCACCTACCCCGGAGGACAGACGGCCCCCACCCCCGAGTCGATCGACTTCACCCCGGGCCACCTGCTGGGCAGCGTCTCCGGCGAACTCGGCCTGCGCAGCTTCCTGGAAAAGGCCGGGCACACCCTCGTCGTCACCTCGGACAAGGACGGCGACGGCTCGGTCTTCGACCGCGAGCTGGCGGACGCGGACGTGGTGATCTCGCAGCCGTTCTGGCCGGCGTACCTCACCCCGGAGCGGATCGCCGCCGCCAAGAACCTCAAGCTCGCCGTCACCGCGGGCATCGGCTCCGACCACGTCGACCTGGACGCGGCGGTCGCACACGGCGTGACGGTCGCCGAGGTGACGTTCAGCAACAGCATCAGCGTCGCCGAACACGTGGTCATGATGACGCTCTCCCTCGTCCGCAACTACCTGCCCTCCCATCAGGTGGTACTGGACGGCGGCTGGAACATCGCCGACTGCGTGGCCCGCTCGTACGACCTGGAGGGCATGCACGTCGGCACGGTCGCCGCCGGACGCATCGGCCTCGCGGTCCTGCGCCGCCTCGCCCCCTTCGACGTGAAGCTGCACTACACCGACCGCCACCGGCTGTCCGAGGACATCGAGCGAGAGCTGGGACTGGTCTGGCACGACAGCACCGCCGACATGGTGCCGCACTGCGACGTCGTCACCATCAACGCCCCGCTGCACCCCGAGACCGAGGGTCTGTTCGGCGACGAACTGCTGGGGACGATGAAGCGCGGCGCGTACCTGATCAACACGGCCCGGGCGAAGATCGTCGACCGGGACGCCGTCGAACGCGCCCTGCGCAGCGGACAGTTGGCGGGGTACGCGGGCGACGTCTGGTACCCGCAGCCCGCCCCGGCCGACCACCCCTGGCGCACGATGCCGCACCACGGCATGACCCCGCACATCTCCGGATCGTCCCTCTCCGCGCAGGCCCGCTATGCGGCAGGCACCCGCGAGATCCTGGAGTCCTGGTTCGCGGGCCGCCCGATCCGCGACGAGTACCTGATCGTCGACAGCGGAGCCCTGGCGGGAACCGGCGCGCACTCCTACTCGGTCACGCGCTGACGCGAACTTCGGAGGCCACTCGCGGTACGCCGTGTCACGGAGGCTCCGCTCCTCGCCGCCGGGCGCGGAGCCTCCTGCGCTGCGGAAGGAGAATCCGCCGCCGTTGGTCAAGAGCCCCGCCGCACGCGATGTACCCCACGCGTCGGTCGGTGTCCGGGTGGATCCGCTCGCCCAGCACCGTTGCCGCCTCGGCGACGATGCCGGTCTCCTCCAGGGACTCCCGCACTGCCGCACTCTCTGCGCAGTCTCGCCGGGTTCCGCCCTGCCCCCTGCCTACAAAAAGGTCTCGATCCGAGACAACGCTTGGGCCCCCGACAGCCGCCCCGCAATCATGTGGCCATGCAGCGGCCGCTCAGCCTCCACACGCCCGAGTGGTTCACGGCCGACGAGTCGGTCCTGAACGTCGCGCTCGTGTATCCGATGCAGGGGCCCGCCGGGATCTTCGGTCCCGGCTGCGAGGCGTGCGCGCGGCTGGCCGCCGAGGAGGTCAACCGGGCCGGTGGTGTTCTCGGCAAGGAGTTGCAGCTGCTGGAGGTCGACGGTGGCGCCGACCCCCGGAAGGTCGCCGGCGAGGTCGAGGCCCTGGTGGCGACGGGCGTGGTCCACGGGGTCACCGGCTGGCACATCTCCTCGGTCCGACAGGCGGTGGCGCCCCGTATCGCGCACCTGGTGCCGTACGTCTACACCGCCCTGTACGAAGGCGGCGAGCGCACCGACGGTGTCTTCCTGACCAGCGAGACGCCCGACTGGCAACTGCTGCCCGCCATGCGGCTCCTGGCCGAGACCCGGCGGGTGCGCCGGTGGTTCGTCGTCGGCAACAACTACGTCTGGCCCCGGCGCACCGCCCGGGAGGCCCGTCGGTACGCCCGCGCGTGCGGGGGCGGGCGGGTCTGCGGTGAGGCGTATCTCCCGCTGGGCGCCGAGGACTTCGGTGACGTGCTGCGGCGCATCGAGCACGCGGACGCGGACGGTGTGCTGATGCTGCTGGTCGGCAGTGACGCGGTCCGCTTCAACCGTGCCTTCGCCGCCTCCGGACTCGACCAGCGCTGCCTCAGGCTGAGCACGCTCATGGACGAGAACATGCTGATGGCCAGCGGTCCGGAGGCGACCGGTGACCTCTTCAGCACGGCCGGGTTCTTCGCCTCGCTGGCCAACCAGGACACCCTGGACTTCCACGGCCAGTACGCCGACCGCTTCGGCATCGAGGCGCCGGCCCCCGGAAGCCTCGGCGAATCCTGTTACGAGGGCGTGCTGCTGCTCGCCTCACTCATCGAGCGGGCCCGCACCCTGGACGTGGCCGCGATCTCCGCCGCCGCCGAGACCGTCTCCTACGAGGGGCCACGCGGGCTGCTCCACCTCCGCGACCGGCATGTGCGCCAGCGCATCTACCTCGCGGAGGCGGACGGGATCGACTTCAACGTGCTCGCCCAACTCCGCGCTCCGCACGACCTGGTGTGACGCCGCCGGGGGCGGTGGCGCCCCGGCCCTCCAGGGCCTCGGCCAGCCGGACGAGCAGTTGGTCCAGTTCCTCGCCGGGGAGCGACTGCTCCAGGTCCCCCCACCCGGCTCGTACCTCACGGGAAAGCAACTGCCACCGCTGCATGCCTCGCGGAGTGAGGTGGGCCAGCACCCGACGCCGGTCCGTGGGGTCGACGCGGCGGTAGACCCAGTTCTGGTCGACGAGTTGGTCGACCAGCTTGGTGAGGCTCGGGGCCGGCAGGAAGGCGTGGTCGGCGAGGGCCGTCATGTTGTGCCCCTGCCCGTCCGACAGCAGGTCGAGCACCCTCCATGCCTCCACCGAGCAGTCGAACTCGTCCAGCACGGACTGCACTCGGCGCACGGCGAGGCGTTCGGCCCGGGTCAGCAGGTAGAGCAGGTCCTGCGGCTGTCTCGCCATCGTGCTCCTCCGCTCGTGCTGTCGCCCCGTGTCCTAGCCTACCTGTGATCACCGGACCCTTGACAAGCGGAACAGAGAAACTGATCCTTTCCACAGGAAGCATTAATTGCCTTCGCTGTGATGCCGTCAATCGTGCATCTCAAGCGGGGGCCTTTTTGGTTTGGCCCGCAATTTTACTTCCAATGGAAACCATTCTTCAATTGCCGTGAAACGCACCGGTAACAGTGTGCTCGCAGGCTGTGACCGCACTTCAGCGACCAGCCCGGACACCACCCCGGAACGGCTGGGGAACCCGTGCGCCAACGCCGCCGCCTCTGAAGCGTGTACCTCCCCCTCCCTCCCACGGCTCTTTCCAGCCACTCCGCTCATTTCGCTTCGCCCTTCGGGGCAAGGAGGTTGTGCATGTCCGGGCTCAGCATCAGCAGGCGTGGTCTTCTGGCCGGTATATCGGCAGCCGGCGCGTCCGCCGCCCTCAGCGCCTGTGGCGCCAAGACCGGCACGGAGACGGCGTCGGGCTCCGGCGCCTCGGCGGACACGTCCGGCAGCACGGTCAAGGTCGGTCTGCTCAACTCGCTCTCGGGCACGATGGCCATCAGCGAGGTCACGGTCCACAACTCGCTGCTGCTCGCCATCAAGGAGATCAACGCCTCCGGCGGTGTCCTGGGCAAGAAGCTCAAGCCCATCAGCCAGGACGGCGCCTCGGACTGGCCGACGTTCGCCGAGAAGGCCGAGGCCCTCATCACGGACGACAAGGTCGCGGCCACCTTCGGCTGCTGGACCTCGGCCAGCCGCAAGGCCGTGAAGCCGGTCTTCGAACGGTACAAGTCGCTGCTCTTCTACCCCGTGCAGTACGAGGGCCTGGAGCAGTCGCCGTACATCTTCTACATCGGCGCCACCACCAACCAGCAGATCGTGCCCGCCCTCGACTACCTGAAGAAGCAGGGGCTGACCAAGCTGTACCTGGTCGGCAGCGACTACGTCTTCCCGCGGACCGCCAACAAGATCATCAAGGCGTACGCCAAGGCCAAGGGTCTGACGGTGGTCGGCGAGGACTACGCGCCGCTCGGCTCCACGGAGTTCAGCACCATCGTCAACAAGGTCAAGGGCTCCGGCGCCGACGCGGTGTTCAACACCCTCAACGGTGACAGCAACGTGGCCTTCTTCAAGGAGTACAAGTCCGCCGGTCTCACGGCCAAGAGCCTGCCGGTGCTCTCCGTCTCGATCGCCGAGGAGGAGGTCAAGAGCATCGGAACGCAGTACCTGGACGGCCAGTTGACGGCCTGGAACTACTACGAGACCACCCCGGGTGCCGCGAACAAGAAGTTCGTCGCGGCCTACCAGGCGGCCTACGGCAAGGACAAGCCGACCTCCGACCCGATGGAGGCCGCCTACATCTCCGTCTATCTCTGGAAGGCGATGGTCGAGAAGGCCGGCTCCTTCGACGTCGCCGAGGTGAAGGCCGCCTCCGACGGCATCGTCCTCGACGCCCCCGAGGGCAAGGTCACCGTCGACGGCGCCACTCAGCACGTCTACAAGACGGCCCGCATCGGCAAGGTCGGCTCCGACGGCCTGATCGAGGAGGTCTGGAACTCGGGCAAGCCGATCAAGCCGGACCCGTACCTCAAGGGCTACTCCTGGGCCTCCGGCCTGTCCTGAGCCCCGCCCACGGGATCGACCCGGCTCCGTCACGGGGCCGGGTCGCGCCGGTGGCCAGCCCGCACGTGGCAAACCCGTACGTCCGTACCCGACCCGGAGCCGCCTCATGACGGTCGTCCTCAACCAGTCCTTCACCGGTATCAGCATCGGTGCCGTCCTGCTTCTCATCGCGCTCGGCCTGACCCTGACGTTCGGTCAGATGGGCGTGATCAACATGGCGCACGGCGAGTTCATCATGGCCGGCGCCTACACGACGTACGTCCTGCAGAAGTCCATCAGCAGCGCCGGGGTCTCCCTCCTCGTCGCCCTGCCGCTCGCGTTCCTGGTCGCGGGCGCCATGGGCGCGCTGCTGGAATGGCTGCTCATCCGGCGGCTCTACACCCGCCCGCTGGACACCCTGCTGGTCACCTGGGGCGTCTCGCTGATGCTCCAGCAGCTGGCCCGGGACGTCTTCGGCGCCCCCAACGTGCAGACGGCCGCGCCCGACATCCTCACCGGTAACATCTCGGCCGGCTCGGTCACCTTCGCCAACAACCGCCTGTTCATCCTGGGACTGGCGCTCAGTTGCGTCCTCGGCCTGACCCTGATCCTGCGGTTCACCCCGCTGGGCCGCCGTATCCGGGCCGTCGTACAGAACCGCGACCTCGCCGAGGTCTCCGGCATCGCCACCGGACAGGTCGACCGGATCACCTTCTTCATCGGCTCCGGCCTGGCCGGCGTGGCCGGCGTCGCGCTCACCCTGGTCGGACCGATCGGCCCGACGATGGGCACCAACTACATCGTCGACGCCTTCCTGGTCGTGGTCGTCGGCGGCATCGGACAGCTGAAGGGCGCCGTCATCACGGCGTTCGCACTGGGCGTGCTCCAGTCCGTCCTGGAGTACTCGACCACCGTCAGCGTCGCCAAGGTCGTGGTGCTGGTGGCGATCGTCGCCTTCCTCCAGTGGCGGCCCCAGGGCCTGTACACGCTGCGCACCCGGAGCCTGGCATGACGACGACCACGACCACGCCCCCCGACACCCTGACCCCGCCCTCCACACCCCTGCTGCACCGCTTCCGGGTGCCCGCGGGCTTCGCCCTCGGCGCGGTTCTCCTGCTCGGCATCGCCCCGGTCGCCCTCTCCGACTTCCGCCTCTCCCTCCTCGCGAAGTACCTGTGCTACGCGATCGTGGCCGTCGGGGTCAGCCTGGCCTGGGGCCGCGGCGGCCTCATGGTGCTCGGCCAGGGAGTCTTCTTCGGCCTCGGCGGCTACGCCATGGCCATGCACCTCAAGCTCACCGACGCCGCCGCCAACGGCGAGAAGCTGCCGGACTTCATGCAGCTGTACGGCAGCGGCGACGCGCTGCCCTGGTGGTGGAAGCCCTTCGCCAACCCGGGCTTCGCGCTCGCCATGACGGTGCTGCTGCCCATGGCCGTCGCCGCGGTGCTCGGCTTCTTCGTCTTCCGGCGCAGGGTCAAGGGCGCCTACTTCGCGATCCTCAGCCAGGCACTCGCCGCCGCCCTCTCCATCTGGCTGGTCGGCCAGCAGGCGACCACGGGTGGCACCAACGGCCTCACCGACATCCAGGGCTTCTTCGGCTACTCGCTGGACGACCCGGTCAACCAGCGGATGGTGTACTTCGTCATCGCCGCCGTGCTGCTCCTGCTGATGGCCGTCGCCCGCCAGCTGTTCGTCAGCCGGTACGGCGAACTCCTGGTCGCCGTACGGGACTCCGAGGAACGGGTGCGCTTCCTCGGCTACAACCCGGCGAACATCAAGCTCGTGGCGTACGTCGTGGCGGCCGGCATGGCGGGTCTCGCGGGAGCCCTCTTCGTCCCGGCCGTCGGGATCATCTCCCCGGCCCTGATCGGCATCGTGCCCTCCATCGGCTTCGTCATCGGCGCGGCGGTCGGCGGGCGGGCGTCCCTGGTGGGAGCGGTGCTCGGCGCGGTCGCCGTGGCCTGGGCGCAGAGCACGCTGTCCGACGAGTTCCCCGCCGCGTGGACCTACCTCCAGGGACTGCTGTTCGTGCTGGCGGTCGGCTTCCTGCCCGGCGGCCTGGCCTCCCTGGGCGTCGTCCTGCGCAAGCGCCGCACCGGCGGCGCCACCCGGTCCCGTACCTCTGGGGAGACAGCATGAGCGGCGAGGGACTGACCGTCCGCGGCCTACGGGTGACGTTCGACGGGTTCACCGCCGTCGACGGCGTCGACCTCGACATCCGCCCCGGCGACCTGCGCTTCCTCATCGGTCCGAACGGCGCGGGCAAGACCACTCTGGTCGACGCGATCACCGGCCTGGTGAAGGCCACCGGGTCGGTCCGCTTCGGCGGCCAGGACCTGCTGGGCAAGCCCGTGCAGAAGATCGCCCGCCTGGGCATCGGCCGTACGTTCCAGACGGCCAGCATCTTCGAGGAACTGACCGTGCTCCAGAACCTCGACATCGCGGCGGGCGCCGGGCGGGGCGTGTGGACGATGCTGCGCCGCCGCAAGGACATCCCCGAACCGGTCGCGAAGGCGCTGGAGACGACGGGCCTGACCGAGCTGCGCGAGCGCCCGGCGGGCGTTCTCGCGCACGGGCAGAAGCAGTGGCTGGAGATCGGCATGCTGCTCGTCCAGGACGTGCGGCTGCTGCTGCTCGACGAGCCGGTGGCCGGCATGAGCCACGAGGAACGGGAGGCGACCGGCGCGCTGTTGCAGCGGGTGAGCGAGGACCACACGGTCGTCGTCATCGAGCACGACATGGACTTCATGCGCTCCTTCGCCCGCAGCGTCAGCGTCCTGCACGCCGGCAGGGTGCTCAGCGAGGGCACGGTCGCCGAGGTGCAGGCCGACGCCAAGGTCCAGGAGGTCTACCTCGGGCGCGCCTCCGAACCCGAACCCGAACCGGCATCCCCCGCCGCCGTCGCCGAGGAGGCGTGAGACGCATGCTGGAGATCAGTTCCGTACAGGCCGGTTACGACCGCACCACCGTGCTGCACGGCGTCACGGTCTCGGTCCCGCAGGACGCGGTCGCCACCGTTCTCGGCCACAACGGCGCCGGCAAGAGCACCCTCCTGCGGGTCGCCATGGGACTGCTCAGGCCGAAGAGCGGCGCCGTCCTGCTGGAGGGCGAGGACATCACGCGCCTCGCCCCGCACCAGCGCGTGGCCCGCGGCATGGCGTACGTCCCCCAGGGCCAGCAGTCCTTCCCGCATCTGACCACCGCGGAGAACCTCCAACTCGTCGCCGACGGACGCCCCGACGGCAAGGAGGCGACCGCCGAGGCCCTGGACCTCTTCCCCGTCCTGCGTGAGCTCTCCGGCCGCCGCGCCGGCCTGCTCTCCGGCGGGCAGCGGCAGCAACTCGCCATCGCCCGCGCCCTGATCACCCGGCCGAGGCTGCTGCTGCTCGACGAACCGACCGAGGGCATCCAGCCGTCCGTGGTCGCCGAGATCGAGGAGACGATCCTCGCCCTCACCCGGCGCGGCGGCCTCTCGGTCCTCCTCGTGGAACAACACGTCGGCTTCGCCATGCGGGCCGCGCAGCAGTACTACGTCCTGGAGGCGGGCCGCGTCACCTCCTCGGGCGAGGGCGGCACGGGCGCCGAACAGACGGTACGGGCGGCGCTCAGCGTGTGAGTCCTGGCCGGTGAGCGTCCGGCCTTCGACGGTGGGAATCCGATCCCCGTCGAGGGCCGTCCGCACGTGCCCGCCGCGCCGCCGTACCGGGTGGGACTCAGGTCGGAGGCGCGACCGGACCCGCTACGAGGTGGCCGTCGCGGCGCCGCGGGCGTTGTAGACGACGGCGTCCTCGCGTTCGCCGTAGGCGCGGAAGACCGCGATCGCCTCGTCGCGCAGTACGCCGGACGTGACCTGGATGCCGCGCTGCTCGAACTGCTCGGCCCAGTCCTCGCGCATGGGGCCCTCGTCGAAGCCGGTGAGCTGTTCCAGTTCGGGGCCTTCTCCGGGGACCACCAGGCGGCGGATGCCGGACCACATCGCGGCGCCGTAACACATCGCGCAGGGGCGCCAGTTGACGACCAGTTCGAGATCGGGGCCGCCCGGTGCGCCGAGGTCCCACGCGCCCAGGCGGGTCTGGGCGAGGGAGACGGCGACGACCTCGGCGTGGGTGGAGGAGAGTCCTGAGGACAGGACGAGGTTGACTCCCGCCGAGAGGAGCCGACCGGTCTCCGTCTCCACGACCAGGGCGGCGAACGGGCCGCCGGTGTCCTCGCGGTGGTTGCGGTCCGCGAGGCGGTTGGTCAGACGGATCCGGTCCTCGTCGGTGGGCAGGGTGTCGGGCGCGTCGGCCAGTTCGGTCAGCACCCATGGGGGGAGTTGGGCGCCGAATGAGGTGGCGAAGGCGGTGGTGTCCATGGGCACTGGGCTCCAGTTGCAGGCGGGACGGGATCAGGTGCCCGGGCGGATGTTGGGCGCGAAGCGGGCCAGGGCGACGGTCTCGACGGCCGCGATGATGTTGTACGCCAGTGCGGACACCGCGGTGAGGACCGCGACCGACGCCCAGAGGTGGTCGTAGTCGAAGGTGGAGGAGTCCTTGAGCATGGCGTAGCCGAGACCCTGTCCGGTGGAGAGCCATTCGGCGAGCAGCGCGCCGATCAGGGCTCCCGGCACGCCGACGCGGGCGCTGGCGAAGAACGCGGGGACCGCGCTGGGCAGCATGACCTTGCGGGCGACGGTCCAGTCACCGGCGCCGTACGCGCGGCACAGGTCGGCCGCCTGGCGGGAGGCGGAGCGCAGGCCGAAGGCCATGGTGACCAGGGCGGGGAAGAAGACGATCAGGCCGCTGATGACGGTGGTGGCCATCAGACCGCGGCCGAAGACGAGGGTGATGAGCGGGGTCATCGCCACCAGGGGTACCGACCGCAGGACGACCGCCACGGGCAGCAGCGCCTGCTCGACGCTCCGGGACAGGACGAACACGACCGCCACCGCGACCGCCGCCACCAGCCCGGCCACGAAGCCGAACCCGGCGTCCAGCAGCGTGCGGCCGAGGCCCGAGGAGACCAGCGAGCGGTGGGCGTCCGCGTCCGTGCCCGTGAACAGGTAGTGGAAGATGTCGACCGGCGACTTGGCCACCAGCGGGTCCAGGTCGTAGACCTTCAGGAAGACGATCCAGAGGACGACGACGGCCGCCATCGTCACGATCACGTTCAGCAGCGGGCGCAGCACGCCCGCCGCGAACCGCAGCGCCGGGGCCCTCCCCGTCTTCGCTCCCGTCACGGTGCTCATGCGCCTCCGCCTTCCACTGTCGTCGTGCGCGACCACGGCAGGGCGTAGCGGGCGACGAGCCCGACCACCCCGTACGCGACGCCTGCCACGGCGCCCGAGACCAGGGCGATGCCCCAGGTGCGGGGCACGTCGAGCTGCTGCTGGGCGATGGTCATGGCGATGCCGAGGCCGCTGTCGACGCGGCCGAGGTACTCGCCGATGATCGCGCCGAGCAGTGCCGCAGGACCGGCGATCCGGAGCGCGGCCAGGGTGCTGGGCAGCGCGGCGATCAGGCGGACCCGGAGCAACTGCTGCCAACGGCCGCCGCCGTAGGCGCGTACCAGGTCCAGCGAGGCCGGGTCGGCCGAGCGCAGTCCGAGCAGGGCGCCGATGAGGGTGGTGAAGAAGACCGACAGCCCGGCCATCGCCGCCATCGGCTTGTCGCCGTCCAGGACGAGGGACAGGATCGGACCGACCGCGACGATCGGCAGACAGTACGAGGCCACCGCGATCTGCGTGATCACCCGCTCCAGCACGGGCACCAGGAGGACCAGCACCGCCAGGCCCAGCGCCAGCGCGTTGCCGAGCAGATAGCCGGTCAGGGCCTCGCCCACGGTTTGGGTGACGTGCGGGCTGTAGAAGGTCCAGCCGTCGTCGAACACGCTCGCCACGACCGCCCAGGGGGTGGGCACGCCGTCCCCGGTGCCGACGACCGTGGTGGACAGCAGCGACCAGACCCCGACCAGGGCGGCGATGCCGAGGGCCCCTCCGGCCCAGGCGGAGCGGCGCGCGCTCATGACGCCTCCGCGGCGGGCTCGGGGGCGGCATCGGCGGACTCGGCGGTGACCTCGGTGGCCTCGGCGGGAGCCTCCGCGCGGCCGAACAGGAGTTCCGACAACTGGTCGGCGTACGCGTGGAACTCGGGCGAGCGCATCATCTCGGGGGTGCGGGGGCGGGGCAGGTCGATGGTGACCTTCTCCACGATCCGGCCCGGCCGGGGAGACATGACCGCGACGGTGTCGCTGAGCAGCACGGCCTCGTTGATGGAGTGGGTGACCAGCAGGGTGGTCACCGCGCGGGCCTGCCAGATGCGCTGGAGTTCGAGGTTGAGCCGCTGGCGGGTCATGTCGTCCAGCGCGCCGAACGGCTCGTCCAGCAGCAGCACCTTGGGGTCGACGACCAGCGAGCGGGCGATCGCGACGCGCTGCCGCATGCCGCCGGAGAGCTGGGCGGGGCGGGCCTTCTCGAAGCCTTCGAGGCCGACCAGCTTGATGAGGTCGGCGATGGCGGCCGGGTCGGCCTTGATGCCGCTGATCTCCAGCGGCAGCCGGATGTTGGCGGCGACCGAGCGCCACGGCAGCAGCGCGGCGTCCTGGAAGGCTATGCCCAGGTGATGCCGTTTCCGGGCTGCTTCCGGATCCTCGCCGTGCACGAGCGCCGTACCGGAGGTCGGGCTGTCGAGACCGGCGAGGATCCGCAGCACGGTCGACTTCCCGCAGCCCGACGGCCCGAGCAGGGTGAGGAACTGGCCCTCGGCCGTGTCCAGGTCGACGCCGGCCAGTGCGGGGACGCGCTGCCGGCCGAGCTTGAACTCCTTGCTCAGCCCGCGCAGGGACAGCCCGGTGCCGGAGCCGGCCTGTTGTCCGGGGTCGTCGGAGGCGTCGGGAACAGCTGCTGCGGTACTCATCAGATGACCTCTGGGTGCGGTGCGGGTGGTGGGAAGCCGGTACCGGCGGGCCGACGGGGCCGCACCGGTACCGCCGGCGCCTCAGACGAGGCTGGGGTCCTCCTTGTAGACCTCCTCGATGATCGAGAGGTCGAAGAGCTTGTCGGCGGTGAGGTCGAGACCGCCGTACTTCAGCGTCTTGAGGTTCTCCTCGACCAGCTCCGGCGTGATCGTGAACAGGCCGTTCTTCTTGGTGTCGGCGCTCACGATGAGCTTGTTCTCGTCCTTGGCCTCAAGGGTCTGCTCCTCGGTCGTCAGCCCGAGCCCCTTGCCGTACGTCTCGGCCGCGAGCTTCGCACCGAGCGCCGGGTCGGCGATGTTCGCCTTCCAGCCCTTGATCTCCGCGCGCAGGAACGCCTTGAGCAGTTCGCGCTGCTTGTCGATGGTGTCCTGGCGGACGATGTACGTCTCCGAGACCAGCGGGTAACCGGTGTCGGCGAGCAGCATCGTGGCGACCTTGAAGCCCTTCAGACGCAGGGTGTTCGGCTCGTTCGTCACGAAGGAGAACCAGCCGTCCACGGTGCCCTGGGTCAGGGGCAGCGGGTCGAACTGCACCGGCACCTTCGTGATCTTCGACTCGTCGAGCCCGGTCGCCTTGATGTACGCCGCCCACACGGACTCGTTGCCCGCCTGGACGCCGATCTTCTTGCCGTACATGTCCTCCGGCTTGGTGATCGGGGCCTTGGCCATCGACATGATGCAGAACGGGTTCTTCTGGTACTGCGCGCCGATGATCTTCAGCGGCGCGCCCTTGGCGACGGCCGAGCCCGTGATGTCGGGGGCGCTGATCGCGACGAGCGCCTTCTTGGTGACGACGTCCGTCTCCATCGGAGTCGCGGACGGGCCGCCGCCTATCAGCGTGACCTTCGAGAAGCCCTCGTCCGTGTAGTAGCCCTTGCTGTCCGCGATGTAGCTGCCCGCGAACTCGACGTTCTTGATCCAGGACAGCCGAAGCGTGAGCTCACCGAAACTCTTGTCACCGGAGGACGTGGGAGAGGTGGAGGACGACGAATCGGAATCGCCGCACGCGGCGAGCAGCGGGCCGCCGAGCAGCACGGCACCGCCCAACTGGAGTCCCCGCCTCAGGAAGAGACGGCGGTCGGTGGCGGCGAACGCTCTGTCACTGTTCGTGCTTCGGGTCATGGCGCGCTTTCCTTTCACTGGCCGGGTCGGCACCGGCCTGACGGACCTGAGGAACATGGGTGGGGCGAGGCCCGGACGGTGCCGGGCCGGTCTCCGGTCGGGCGGCGGCCCGGGATCAGGGATCCCGGGTCAGAGGCCGAGGAGGAGTTCGGGGGTGCGGGCGCGGGAGCAGCAGATGGTGATCCGGTCGCCGGCCGCGCGCTCGTCCGGGGTCTGGACCTCGTCGCGGTGGTCGGGTTCACCGGCCAGGACGGGGGTGAGGCAGGCACCGCAGATGCCCTGCTCGCAGGAGAGCTCGACCTCGACGCCGTGGGCGGTGAGGACCTCGGCGATGGTGCGGTCGGCGGGGACGCGGTAGCCGGTGCCGGTGCTTGCGATCCGTACGGTGAACGGGGTGGCCATTTCGTCTCCCGCAGCGGCTGGAGCCGCCGGGGCGAAGCGTTCGGTGTGGAGCTGCCCGGGGTGCCAGCCCGCTGCGGTCGCCTCGGCCACGACGTGGGTCATGAAGCCGTCGGGCCCGCAGACGTAGACGGCCGTGTCCGGTTCGGGGACCCGGAGTTCGGGGGGCAGCCCCGCGCGGACGGTGTCCCCTTGGTCGCTGTGGTGGATCACGGCCCGCTCGCCGGGAGCGGAGCTCTGGAGCCGCTCCAGCAGCGGGGTCTCCGCCGCGCTGGAGGTGTAGTGGTGCAGGACGAACGACGCGCCCCGCGCGGCCAGGGCCTCGGCCATCGACAGCAGGGGGGTGATGCCGATCCCGCCCGCGACGAGCACGTGATGCCCGGCCGCCACGAGCGGGAAGTGGTTGCGCGGGGGCGAGATCCGGAGCCGTCGGCCCACGGTGAGATCGCGGTGCAGGGTGCGGGAGCCGCCCCGGCCGGTGTCGTCACGCCGTACGCAGATCAGGTAACGGCCCTTTTCCCGCGGGGAGTTGCACAGGGAGTACGGACGGACGAGGGAGGGCCCGAGATGTACGTCGATATGGGCGCCGGCCTCGAAGGACGGCAGGTCCCCGCCGTCCGCCGCCCGGAGTTCGTAGGTGCGGCTGGTGGCGGAGGCGAGGGAGATCGTGTGGACGATGACGTCGAGTGTCTGCACGGTGGGCCCCTACGCGGTGAAGAAGTGGCTCAGGCCCAGGTCGCGCAGGCCGCGGCGGTAGGCGATGGAGCTGCGGTCGGCGGGGATGTGCACTTCGAGTCTCGGGTCGAGGGGGAGGTTCTCGGGTTTCTGGACCTCGACGACGGCGCGGTCCTCCTCGAAGACCGTGCGGTTGAAGTCGTATACGGCCTGGACGGGTTGGTCCGTGTCGAAGTTGCGGGCGATGGGCGCGAACATGCGGGTCCGGCGGGCGGAGACGGGGGAGGCGGCGTTCATGATGCTGAGCAGCCCGCCGTCGGGGAAGTGCACGACGAGCGTGGCCGTGAACGGCAGGTGCACGTCGAAGCGGCGCAGCCAACGGAAGCCGGGCGGGGCCTGCTTGGTGCCGTGCGGGTAGTTGCCGACGGTGCTCCAGTAGTCGACGGAGTGGCCGTAGCGGTGGCGGACCGGGGTGTAGTCGGGGACCTCGGTGTTGTCGGGGTCGCCGAAGGAGTCGAGGTGGACGAAGCCGAAGTGGGCGACGTCGAGGAAGCCCTCGACCTGGCGCCCGGCGAAGGCGGCGATGTCGATCCAGGGGCAGTTGATCTGCTGGAAGCCCGCCTCGTCCCAGTGGGCCATGGCCGGGATCACCGGGGCCGCGCCGGGCTCGGGGCGCAGGCAGGTCCACACCAGCCCGTACCGCTCGACGACGGGGTAGGTCCGCAGGTTCAGCCGCGACGGGATCTTCGACTCCGGGTGCGCCGGCACCTTCACGCACCGCCCGCCCTCGCCGAAGCGCAGCCCGTGATAGGCGCAGGTGATGCCGTTCCCGTCGCCGCCGCCCAGGCTCAGCGGCACCCCGCGGTGCGGGCAGATGTCGTGGGCCACGACCACGCTGCCGCCCACCCGGTAGGCCACCAGGGTCTCGTCGAGCAGACGCACGGCGGTCGGGGTGTCGCCGATCTCGCTGGACAGGGCGACCGGGTACCAGTGCTGGGCGAGGATCGCCCAGTCGTCGGCGTCGAACGTGCAGTCCCGGGGGAGAGCAGGGCGGGGTGGAGCAGTGGTCATGCGGAAGTCCTTCTGCGTGGCGCGGCGGGGAACGGCCGGACAGACACCTGTGCAGCGCGCACGCCGGTACGGCGGCGTGGACACGTACGAGGCGAGAGAGTGCGGTGACAAGCCGATCCCGGGGTGGAGGCACCGTGGAACCGCAGAGCGGGCAGGGCAGCCGGGCGCGGTCATCGGTACGAGGTCAGTGGTGAGAGCCCTCGGACTCCGGATGTGAACCGTGCGCCACGCGTCCGCGGGTCCAGGCCGACTGGTGGGCACGGCACCGGAGGTCCGTGCTGCACGCGCTGACACAGCTCATCGCGCATCCCTCCGTGCTCAGTGCCGACTGTCTGCCGCCGGACGACCAAGCCGAGACTGACGCACGTAGATTGCCCTGCCATTCCGTGTTTGTTACTTACGGATTCCATGCCCGGTTTTGGTTTGGGGGCCGGTGCGGGCGCCTGCGGAACCGCGGGAGGTGGGGCCGGTCGCGCGGTCAGGGCCGTCGCTGGAACGACGGAGACTTCACGACGCCATCGGGATCCGGGGGACGACGATGTCCAGCGGACCGTCCGGAACCGCGACCGCGTCCTGGCTCCAGCCCCAGATCGAGCAGACCCTGCGCAGCGGGTCGCTGTACCCGTCCCTGCCGTGCAACACCCGGTAGTTGTCGACGCAGATCATCTCGCCCGGGCCCACCCGGAACATCGGCCCGCTGTCACGGGCCGCGACGACCGCGGCCTGCCAGGCGCGCACATACGTCCAGTGCTCCAGCTCCGACGGCCCCTCGACCGGCGCGAGATAGGGATGGTGACGGCCCTGGAAGCGGCCCGACGGGGTCCGCCGGACGATCGGCGAGAAGCCGTGCTGCGGGTAGTTGGGCTCGGAGTGGTCGATGTCGACCGTGCGGCAGAAGTCGGCGAGCGCGGCGCTGCCGGGATCGGCGGCCAGCAGGTCCAGCAGCCGGGAGGTGTCGATCAGGAAGGAGTCGCCGCCGCGGGCCGCGGGCCGCTCGCACCACAGGAACAGATGGTCGGGGGCGTAGTCACCGAAGGCGAAGCCGTCGTTGTGGGCGACCATCCGCTCCTCGGACGGGCCGGCGGCGTCGCGTTTACGGCCGCGCGGGTCGGCGGGCTGCGCCTTCATCTGCATCGCCTCGACCCGGGCGCTCTCCTTCGTCGCCTCGAACTGGGTGCCGCAGCGCACCGCCCGGTCCCCCATGATCGCGCGGCCCATCGCGACCGCGTTCCCCTCGTCCGCCAGCCCGGTCACGATGGCCGCGCCCTCGGCGGCGAGTACCTCTGCCGCCTCCTGGGGGCCGGTCACCCTGCGCGGGATGAAACTTGCGGAGCTGACGTCCGGCACAGCGCCTCCTGAAGTCCCCGGAGCGAAGCCCGATCGAACCAACCGGTTCATTCAGAGTAGAAGCCCCATGTTTCACCCAAGTGATCCATCCGCGTGCTTTCCGTTGCGGCTGAGGAAGGGCGGGGAGTGCCGGGGTCGGCGGGGGAGGACGCGGTTCAGCCAGGTCAGTAGGTCGCTGACGATCTCCTGACTGTTGGTCTCGTGGAACAGTTCGTGCCGGGCTTCGGGGTAGCTGAGATAGCTCACGTCGATGAGGCCGGCCTCGGCGTAGCGTTCGACGAGCAGGGTGCTGCGGGAGAGTTCGGCGTTCAGCGGGTCCTGGTCCCCGACCAGGACGCAGATGGGCAGATCCGCCGGGATGCCCTTGGGCTGGGCGAGTGACGCCGAGGCGACGGTGATGTCGGCCATGCCCTGGGCGTCGAGGCTGAAGCCGCACATGGGGTCGGCGAGGTACGCGTCGACGGCCGGTGCGTCGCGGCTGAGCCAGTCGAACGGCGTGCGGCTGGGCTGGAACGCCTCGTTGAGCGCGAGCAACGGGTCTCTCCCCTCCGCCGCCTCCCGCGCCTGTGCCGCGAGCATGACGTCGACCGCGGTGGTACCGGCGAGGGCGAGTGCGTCGATCAGGTGGGCGTGGTCCAGGACGTACTGCTGCGAGGCGAAGGAACCGAGGCTGTGTCCGAGCAGCACCAGGGGCAGGCCGGGGTGCCGCTCGCGGATGGCCTCGGAGAGGGTGACCATGTCACCGACGAGCCGGTTCCAGCCGTCGTCCCCGAGATGACCGGGCTCGGCGTGTCTGCTCAGCCCGTGCCCGCGGTGATCGTTGGCATAGACGGCGTAGCCGTGAGCGGTCAGTGCTGCCGCGAGCGGGGCATAACGGCCGGCGTGCTCTCCCATGCCGTGCGCGATCTGGACGACGGCTCGCGGAGGTGTCTGCGGCTTCCATTCGTGCACGTGGATCTGGACGCCGTCTTCGCTTTCGAAGGTGAACATCGGGTTCCTTTTCTTGGGTACGCGGGCAGCCCCGAGGACCCGGCGGCCGCCCGCCGGTTCAGGCGTGCTGCTCGCCGAGGTAGCCGGCGATGATCCGGGACTGGTCGGCCCGGAGTTCCCGGGCCGGGGCGTGCGCGGTGATCGCGCCGTGGGAGAGGACGTAGCCGCGGTCGGCGATGTCGAGGGCGAGGCCGACGTGCTGTTCGACGAGCAGCACCCCGCAGCCGGTGTCGTCGGCATAGCGCCTGACGATGGGCAGCAGCTCCTCGACGATGATGGGTGCCAGGCCGAGGCTGAGCTCGTCGAGCAGGAGCAGCCTGGGGCCGCGGGCCAGAGCTCGCCCCATGGCGAGCATCTGTTGCTCGCCGCCGGAGAGCAGTCCTGCCTTGCGGTCCTGGAGGCGGGACAGGGCGGGGAAGTAACGCTCGGCGGCCGCCTGGTCGAGGCGCTCGCCCCGGTGACCGAGGCGCAGGTGTTCCGCCACCGTGAGGCCGGAGAAGATGCCTCGTCCTTCCGGAACGTGGGCGATGCCGAGGCGGGCGCGGGTCGCTGCCGGGATCCTGCCGAGGTCCGTTCCGTTGAAGGTGATCCTGCCGGCAAGGGGGCGCAGCAGCGCGGAGACGGTCTTGAGCGTGGTGGTCTTCCCCGCTCCGTTGGCCCCGAGGAGCGCGACGACCTCTCCCGCGCCCACGTCGAGGTCGATCCCGCGGACGACGGCGGCTCCGTCGTATCCGGCGGTGAGTCCGGCCACCTTCAGGACGGGGGTGCTCATGGTGTCTCCGGTGTGCTGGTGAGGGCCTCGGCGGAGCCGCCGGCCGAGGTGCCGGACGCGGTGGCGGGCTGGACGGCGGATGCCCCGAGGTAGGCGGCGATGACGGCTGGGTCGGTTCGGACCTGTGCCGGTGTCCCGGAGGCGATCACCTTGCCGAACTCCAGGACGACGACGTGGTCGCAGATGCCCATCACGAGGCTCATGTCGTGGTCGATGAGGAGCAGCGCGGTGCCGGCCTCGGCGACCGTGCGCAGTCTGCGGCCGAGTGCGGCGCTCTCCGTCGTGTCCAGGCCGGCCGCGGGTTCGTCGAGACAGATGATGCGGGGTCGGGCTGCCAAGGCCCGTGCCACACCGACGAGTTTGCGGCTGCCCTGGGACAGTTCGTGTGCCGAGGCGTCGGCCAGGTCCTCGAGTCCCAGGGCCGCGAGAGCCTCGGGCACAACGGGGTTCGGGGACGGGCGGCGGCCGAAGGTCTCGCCGAGCGTGGTCCACCATGTCGAGGGGTCCGCCGTGACCTGGAGGTTCTCCGCGACCGTGAGGTCCTCGAAGAGTTCGCTGCTCTGGAAGGTGCGGGCGAGCCCCCGGCGGGCTCGTACATGGGGCGCCCGTCCGGTCAGGTCCCTGCCGTCCAGTTCCACCCTTCCCCGGGCGGCGACGAGACCGGTGACCGCGTCCACGAAGGTGGTCTTGCCGGCCCCGTTGGGGCCGATGAGCCCCACGAGTTGGCCCTCGCCGACCTCCAGGGAGACATCGCTGAGCGCGTGGACGCCGCCGTAGCTGACGCCCAACTGCTGGACAGAGAGCACGTTCACGGTGCGACCTCCTTGACGTCGGCAGGGGTGCGGCCGAGGTGGATCTCCGGGGAGCCGACCGCGGATGCGGTGTCGGCCGGTGGTCCCGTCGGGGCCGGCGCGCGTCTCGCCCTCTTCGCCGTCCTGCGGCGGTGGGCGGCGCCCGCGATGCCGTCGGGGTTGGCGATCAGCGTCACGATCAGGGAGACGCCGCCGAAGAGCAGGGCCCAAGTCCCCTTGATCCCGAACCACTTGTCCAGTGCGTGGGGCAGCAGCGCCTCGGTGGACATCAGCCCCGCGATCACGGCTCCGGACACCATGGTGATGCCGCCGATGTAGGCGAAACCGATCAGGCCGAGGGCGGCGAGGGCGGTGAACCGGGCAGCGCTGACCGAGCCGAAGTTGTAGCCGTAGAGGGTGCCGGCGGCGCTGGCGATGAAGGAACTGATCGTGAACGCGGCGATCTTCACGGCCCGCACGTCGACACCGGCTGCCGCGGCGGCGCGCTCGTTGGAGCGGACGGCGAGCATCCGCCGGCCGAGTCCGGTGCGCCTGAGGTGGGCGACGTACAGTCCGAGGGCGACGGTGACGGCCAGGACAAGGAAGCCGAACATGGGGCTGGGTTCGTTGCCGTCCAGGCCGCGGAAGTCCGCCTTCGGTCCAAGGTCGATCCCGAACAGACCCGGCGGGGGTACGGACACTCCGGCCGTTCCGCCGAACGAGGTGTTGTTGAACAGGGCCTGTTCCATGGCCAGGGCCGCGGCCAGGGTGACGACGGCCAGGCTCACGCCCCGCACCCGCAGGGCGGAGACGCCCGCGGCCACTCCGAGCAGGGTGGCCAGCACCATCGCGCCGAGGGCGGAGAACGGGAACGGGATGCCCCACCCGACCGAGAGGTGGGAGAGGACGAAGCCCGCGGTTCCGGAGAGCGCGAGCTGCATCACGGAGATCTGTCCGACGTAGCCGGTGATGACGACGTACGACAGGACGATGACCATGCCGATCATCGAGTTCGTCAGCGCCTGGCGGAAGTCGAAGGGGAGCACCACCAGTGCGGCGGCGGCGACCGCGGCGGACATCAGCGCGGGACGCAGCAGCCGCTCCGGCAACGGCACCGAGGGCAGCCGCTGTTCGACGAGTTCACCGCGGCGCGGCAGACCGGCACCGCGTAGGTACAGGGCTACGACCATCAGGGCGAAGACGAGGAGCTGCTGGAGGCCGGGCATGGCGTTGCCGTTGTCGGACGGGAACCAGCTCTGCGTGGACAGGTAGTACACGATCGACTGGAGCACTCCGATGAGGATGCCCGCGGTGCAGGCGATCCACAGCGAGGTGAACCCGGCGAAGAGGGCGGCGGCCAGGGCCGGGACCACCTGGAGGGGGAGCGTCATGGAGTCGACCTGCACGATGGGCGCGGCCAGGACCCCGAGCAGCCCGGCGACCAGGGCGGCCAGGAGGGTGTTGGCCATCGAGACGCTGTTCGGCGACAGCCCTGCAAGAAGAGCGGCCTGTTCGTTCTCCGAGGCCGCGCGGGTGGCCAGGCCGAAGCGGCTCCACCGGTACAGGGCCCCGAGGACCAGGGAGAGCACGACGACCAGGCCGGCCAGGACGAAGCGGTCGGAGGGTGTGGTGATGCCCAGCACGGTGACGGTGCCGGTCGGCAGGATGCTCGGCGCCTGCTGCGGCTGCACCCCGAAGACCAGGAGCACGGTGGCCTGGAGGGTGAGCAGGACGCCGAGGGAGGCCGCGAGTTTGGCCAGGGGCGAGACGGTGCGCAGCGGCTTGAAGACCGCCACCTCTGTGAGCACTCCGATGGCGAGCGCGACCGCGAGGGCCCCGGCGAGAGCGGGTCCGACGGGCAGCGTGAGCCCGAAGAAACCCGTGGTCAGGGCCCAGAAGGCATAGGCCGAGGCCATGGCGACCGCGCCGGTGGACAGGTTGATGATGCCCGAGCCCCGATAGGTGACCACCACGCCGAGCGCGATGCCGGCGATCAGTGCCCCCTGGCCGAGGCCGAGTATGGCGAAGAGCAGGATCGGTTCCACTGCATGACTCCTGTCATGAGTCCGTGCGTCCGCGCCGCTGAGGCTGCGTCCTGGGAGGTGTGCAGCCTCAGCGGAGGCGGCGCGGGCGGGCGGGGCTCACTGGGGCGGGCGGATCCAGTCGGTCAGGGGCTTGAACCGGCCCTTGCCCTCGTACTGGTAGAACCTCGCCTGGTCGTTGCAGACGGCGGGGGCGTCCGCGTACTTGCCGCACTTGACCTCGGCGGCGCCCATGATCACTGGCCCGGGGAACTTCTTGAGCTGTTCGGTCACCGACGCGGGGGTGATCTTGTCCGGGCCGATGGCGTTGAGCACCTTCGCGTACGTCAGGACAGTGCTCCAGCCCAGCGGCGCGAAGACCTTGGACTGGTCGCCCTCGCCCAGCCCGGCCTGAGCCGAGGCCTTGAGGAACGCCTGGGAGTCGGCGGCCGTGGCGTCCATGGGCAGCGTCTGGGCGACGCCGTACGTCCAGGTGGGCAGGTCCCCTCCGAGTCCCTGGGCGACATCGGGGGACATGCACAGCGGCGTCGAGACCACCGGCTTGGTGACATTGAGCTGCTTCAGTGCCTTGGCGATCCCGACGCAGCCGCCCCCGACGGAGATGGGGACCACGACATCCGCGGTGTTCGCCCCGGCCGCGGTGACCGGGCCGATCAGATCGGTGGACTGCGCGTCGAATCCGACGGACTTCACCTTCAGACCAGCCGCTTCCAGGCCCTTCACCGCTGCTCCGGAGGCGATCTTGTCGCCGGGCGTGTTCGTGTGGATCACCGCAGCGGTCTTCGCCTTCAGCACGTCACGGGCGTACGTGCCCCAGGTGCCGAAGATGTGCGGCAGGTCGCCGAAGGTGCTGAAGGTGTTCTTCGCGGTGGGCATGGTCGGGCCCGTCGCCACTCCGACCAGCACCGGCTTCCTCCCCGCGATCACGGAGTTGAAGGAGGCGTCTCCGAGGTAGAGATTGCCGACGCCGATGGCGGAGACCTCCTTGGCGCCCAGCAGTTGCTGGCCGCACTTCTGTCCCTCCTCCTCCGCGGACACCACCGTGCAGACGTTGAGCTTCAGCGGGTGCCCGCCGATGCCGCCCAGTCTGTCGTTGACGTACGTCACCGCGGCACGGGCACCGAGAGTGGCTTCGGGGTTGCCGCCGGGGCCGCCTTCGACGTTCACCCAGCCCAGGGTGACCGGGGCGAGGCCGGCGTCGGCCTTGCCCGCCTTTCCGCCGACGTAGCCGAGGTAGTCGGTCACCACGTCACTCGACGAGCGGGAGTCCGAGGCCGCGGAGGAGCCGCCCGCGGAGGCGCCGGACGACGAGGATGCGTCGGTGCCCGTTCCGCCGCATGCGGCGACGCCCAGCAGGGGCGCCATGGCGGCGGAGACGAGGCCGAGTCTGAGGGGGCGTGAGATTGCGGGCATGCGGGATCCTCCAGGATCGGAAAACGGCAGGGCGGTGCCCGGCACGGCATGCGGGGAGAGCGCGGAAGGCAGCGGAGGGCAGGAGGGCGCACCGGGATGACCGGTGCCGCGGTCCAGCCGAAAGGACGCCGAAAGACCAGGTGATCGGCGCTTTCGAGTTCCGTAACTTTCTTACGGATCGGGAATCTAGGTGTACGCTGGCGCCCTGTCAACGCCCCGGTTCACACCGAATTAACGATCATGCAATGGGAGGGACGGACATGACGGAGCACGCCGTGAGACGCAGGCTCCCTCGGCGCTCACCCGAAGAGACCCGGGCCCTCATGCTGGAAGCGGCCACCCAGCTCGTCTGCGCCGGCACCTCCGACACGAGCGAGGAGGCGGTCTCCGCGGCGCTTGCCCACATCCGCGTCAAGCGGGTCACCGAGGAAGCCACCCGCATCATGCGGGAGAGGCTGGGCGACGACACGGCACCGGCGATCACGACCGGCTCCATCTACCAGATCTGGCCCGCACAGGCCGACTTCCAGGCGGATCTCCTCTTCCACCTGACCAGCCGACAGGCCGAACTGGTCCCGGGGCTGTCGGAGAGCATCCGGCGTTTCAAGGAGGCGGTCGACAGCGGGACGACCTGGCAGGAGGCTCTCAACGACGTCCTGACGGACAACCACGAGAACCATCGCGTGGACCCGATCTACCGGGTGCTGCTCGGCTTCTACGCCAGTGCCGCCAATCCGCGCGTCCGCGACGCCCTGGGGCACTACGGCGAGTCGTTCACCGAGGTTGCCTGCGAGGCGTACCAGGCGCTGCTGGACGCCTACGGGCTGCGCATGCGCGCGCCGTACAGGATCGAACACCTCGCCACCACCATCGCCGCCCTGCTCGACGGCTTCCACATGCGCTGGATCGCCGGACATCCCCACCTGGAGGACCCGGAAGGACAGGACCGCTGGTCCCTCGCCACCCGGGCTGCGGTGATGGTGTTCGACCAGTTCACCGAACCGGCGTAGGCCGGTGTGACGCGACAGGACGAGGACTCGGGGACGTCGCTGGAGCGGGCCATGGCCATGGCGGCGAACGTTTGGGGCCGATGGCGTTGAGCACCTTCGCGTACGTCAGGACAGTGCTCCAGCCCAGCTCGAGCTGCACGCCCAGCTGGCCTACGAGGCCGTCACGCGGATGGCGGCCCGGCGAGCGTGATCTGTACGGCCGTCATGCCGATCGGTTCCGGCGTTCGGCGCCCAGGCGGGCGAAGTGGTCGATGAGGCCGGGCTCGTCCACCGCGGCCGGGTTGACGACCTCCTCGACGGGGGCGCACTGGAGCAGGCGCTTGACCGGGACCTCCAGTTTCTTGCCGGTGCGGGTGTGCGGGATGCCCGGCACCTCGATGATCTCGTCGGGTACGTGGCGGGGTGAGGCGCCGGTGCGGATGGCCTCGCGGATGCGGTCGCGCAGGGTGTCGTCCAGGGCCGTACCGGCGGCCGGGACCACGAACAGGGGCATCCAGTAGCCGCCGTCCGGCTCCTCCGCGCCGATGACCAGGGCCTCGGTGATCTCGGGGAGGCGTTCGACGACGTCGTGGATGTCGGCGCTGCCCAGCCGGACGCCGTTGCGGTTGAGCGTCGAGTCGGAGCGGCCGTGCACGATCACCGACCCGTGTCCGGTGACCGTGATCCAGTCGCCGTGCCGCCACACGCCCTCGTACGCCGAGAAGTAGGCGTCGCGGTAGCGCGTGCCCTCCGGGTCGTTCCAGAAGTGCAGCGGCATCGAGGGCATGGGGCGGGTGACGACGAGCTCGCCGACGCGGTCGATGACGGGGAAGCCCTCGGCGTCGTACGCGGCCAGCGCCACGCCCAGGTGCGGCGCGGACAACTCACCTGCCCACACGGAGGTGTTGGGGGCGCTGCCCGCGAAGCCGGAGACGATGTCGGTGCCGCCGCTGATGGAGGCCAGCAGAACGTGGTCGCCGACGTGCTCGCGGACCCAGGGGTAGGCGGAGGCGGGCAGCGCGGAGCCGGTGCAGCCGACGACGCGGATCGACGAGAGGTCGTGGACGGAGGGGTCGATGCCGAACTTGGCCATGCCCAGCAGGTATTGGGGGCTGGTGCCGAAGACGGTGACCCGGTGGCGGGCGGCCAGCTCCCACAGTACGTCGAGCTTGGCGAAGGGGGCCGGGCTGCCGTCGTAGGTGCAGGTCGTCGCGCCGGTGAGGAGGGTGGAGGCGACCAGGTTCCACATCATCCAGTGGGTGGTGGTGTACCAGAGCAGACGGTCGCCGGGGCCCAAGTCCGAGTGCAGGCCCAGGGTTTTCAGATGCTCCAGCACCACACCGCCGTGGCCGTGGACGATGCCCTTGGGCAGACCCGTTGTGCCGGAGGAGAACACCACCCACAGCGGATGGTCGAACGGCACCGCGGTGCAGGCGAGTTCCTCGGTACGGCTGGAGGCGTCCTCCCAGGGGACCACCAGCGACGGGTACGCCTGCGACGGCCACGGCAACCCCACGTGGTCCACCAGCAGGGTCGCCTTCAACGACGGTAGCGTGCGGGCCAGTTCGAGGACGGCGTCGCGGCGGTCGTGCGTGGTGCCGTTGAAGAGGTAGCCGTCGGCGGCGATCAGCACGGTGGGTTCGAGCTGGGCGAACCGGTCGGCGGCTGCCTTGGGGGCGTAGTCCTGACCGCACACCGACCACACCGCGCCGAGGCTCGCCGCGGCGAGGAACGCGACGATGGCGTGAGGGGTGTTGGGCAGGTATCCCACGACCCGGTCGCCCTTGCCGACACCGAGGTCGCGCAGGGTCGCGGCGACGGATGCGACCAGCAGGCGCAACCGCTCGCCCGTCAGCTGGTAGCCGGAGCCGTTCTCGTCCAGCGCGATGATCGCGGGCCGGTCGTCGGTGAGGTTGCGCAGGGCGTGGTGGGCGTAGTTGAGGGTGGCTCCGGTGAACCAGCGGGCGCCGGGCATCCGTTCGTCGGCCAGTACCTGCTCGTACGGGGTGTCGGCGTCGATGTCGAAGTACTCCCACACCGCCGCCCAGAAGCCCTCCAGGTCGGTGACCGACCACCGGTGCAGGGCGGCGTATTCGTCGGGGGCGATGCCCTGACGCCGGGCGAAGTCCGCGATGCGACTGGCGGCCGCCGTCTCCGGATCGGGTGTGAAGAAGGGCGTGCTCATCGCGTCGTACTCCTCAGCAGGCTCTGCTCGGCGGTCCGTGGGGTGGGGTGGGGGCTGCGGGTGGTGTGCAGGAGGGGCGCCCAGGCCGCGGTGTCCGTGAAGCCGCGGGCACCGGCCGGGACGACGTCCATCACGACGCGGTCGGGGCGCAGCAGGACGGCGTCCGCCCGGCCGGCGCGCAGCCAGGCGGCCAGGGTGCCGTCGTCGCCGAGGTCGGCCGTGGAGAGCGTCCTGATGCCTAGGCCTTGGGCGAGCGCGGTCAAGGACGGCGAGGGATCGGCGCTGGTCAGGACGGTGAAGGAGTCGCCGAGCAGTTCATCGAGACGGGTGCGCCGTCCGTCGGCGGTCACCCACGGTTGCGGACAGTGTGTGCCCGCCAGGCGTCGGCGGATGCCGCGCCGCACGAGCGGTCCGGCGGTGAGGGGTGGGCTGAGGTCGCGGCCGGTCCGTTCGGTCAGGCCGGGTATGCGGCAGGCCGCGGCCAGCGCCCTGCGGCGGAGCGCGGCGGCGCCGTCCTGGCCGCCGGTCATGGCCCAGCCCATGGCGACTGCGAGCCTCACCACGTGCCGTGCGTGCGGTCTGCGTTCGCTCTCGTAGGTTTCCAACAGCCTTTCGTCCGTGCCCTGTTGGAGGACGCGGGCGAGTTTCCAGGTGAGGTTGTAGGCGTCCCGCAGTCCCGAGCACAGTCCCTGTCCGACGAACGGCGGCGTGAGGTGCGCGGCGTCGCCGAGGAGGAAGACCCGGCCGCTGCGCCAGCGGTCGGCGACGCGGGCACGGAAGGTGTACTGCGTCTCGCGGACGACCTCGAAGTCCCCGTCGTACGAGGGCGGCAGCCACGGGGCGATCAGCTCACGGACCGACTCCTGGCCGTCCCGGAGCCGGAACTCCCAGCGGTAGCGGTTCTCCTTCACACGCATGAAGGTGGCCGGCCGGTGCGGGTCGCAGACCTGGTCGACGCCGTCCCAGCAGCGGACATCGGCTGTCGTGCGGGCGTCGATGACGGTCCAGTGTTCCTCGAAGCGCAGGTCTTCCCAGACGCCGCCGATCGCCTCGCGGGTCAGGCTGTTGGCGCCGTCGCAGCCGAGCACTGCCTCGGCCCCCAGCTCGTGCTCGCAGCCGTGCTCGTCCCGGTAGGTCACCCGCACCGGGCCCGCGGTGTCGGGGCCGACGCCGGTGACCTCCACGCCACCGCGCAGTTCGCACTCAGGGCGCTTCGCCAGGGCGTCGCGCAGCACGCGTTCCAGCTCGGGCTGGTCGAACATGCTGGTCTGCGGATAGCCGTGCAGGCCGTGCCCGGTGCGCCGGAACTCGGCCATCACCCGGTGCCGGGCGTCCAGCAGCCGCAGCCCCTTCGCCGGGCGCGAGATCGCGGTGAACTCCTCGCCGACGCCCGCGGCTTGGAGGATGCGGTGGATCTCGTCGTCGCCTGCGACGGCGCGGGGGAGCGGGTAGACGTCCCGGTGGCGTTCCAGGACGACACTGCGGATTCCGCGCCGGGCCAGGAGGAGGGCGGCGGTCACGCCCACCGGCCCGGCCCCGACGATCACGACGGGCACGACAGGTACGTCGGGCACGACAGGCACGTCGGGCACACGTGCGGCTTCATCGACGGTCATGTGCGGCTCACCTCGGGTATCAGTTCGCGTCCGCGACGGGCGTGCGCTGCTCGCCGAGGTCGATGCGGCCGTCCGGGGTCGCGATCGTCGCCGTGATCACGTCACCCGCGTGCAGGTAGTGCGGGTTCTTCGCCTGGCTCTTGAAGAACGCCTTCCACTTCACCGCGGGCGGCAGCAGGGCGCCGATCTTCTCGACGGCCTTCGGCGGGGCCTTCAGCGCGGTGCCGCCGGGCGTGCCGGTGAGCAGCAGGTCGCCGGCGTCCAGGGTCTGGAAGCGGGCCAGCAGGGTCAGCGCCCGCGCCGGGCGGACGATCATGTCGGCCAGGGTGCGGTCCTGACGCAGCTCGCCGTTGACGCTCAACTTCAGCCGTAGATCGAGGAGATGAGCGAAGTCCTCCGGCTCCAGCAGCGTCAAGTACGGACCGGTCGGTGTGAACGTGGGGTACGACTTGCTCTCGTAGAACTGCGTCTTGGTCAGCTGGACGTCACGGGCGCTGACGTCATTGGTGACGACGAGCCCGGCGACGTACGAGGGCAGGTCCCGCTCCTCGACGACGGTGCCGACGGGCAGCGGCGCGCCCATGACGAGCCCGAGCTCGATCTCGTAGTCGAGGAACCTCACATGCGGCGGGCGGACGATGGTCTCGCCGGGGCCGCTCACCGAGCCGGAGGCCTTGCGGAAGAAGGCGGGCGGGATGTCGCCGGTGAAGCCCGAATCGCGGGCGTGGCTGCGGTAGTTGACCATCTGGGCGACGACCCGGCAGGGCGTGGTGACCGGGGACAGTGCCACCAGGTCGGCGACGGGCGTGCCCGCCTCACCCGAGAGAGCCGCCTCTCGTACGGCGTCGCGGTCGGCGAGCAGTTCGGCGGTGGTGACGGCCTTGGTGTCGACGGGGACGGCGCGGTCGTCGCGGACGACCCACCAGCCGTCGGCGGTACGCAGGACATTGGTGCTCATCGGGATGCCTTTGTGAGGGAGTCGGGGGTTCAGGAGTTGGCGGCCTTGAGCAGGCCGAACAGTCGTGCCGGGTCCATCTCGTTGTCGCCGCGCAGGGCCTCGACGACATCGCGGATCCGCTGCGGGGAGGGGCTCGCGCCGAGGAAGTCGCGGGTGGCGGGCGGGCCCCACTGGGCGAGACCGCTGGTGGACATCGGCGCCCAGCCGGGCTCGACGTCGCAGGAGAACAGGTCGCCGTCGGCGAAGTGCTCCAGCATGAAGCGGTCGGGATCGCGCCAGTAGTCGAAGAGCTGGCTGCCCTGGATGTGCCGTCCGATGCCCCAACTGCGCTTGTATCCACGCTCCTTGAGGTATTCGCCACCGGCCGCGATCGAGTCCAGGTCGGTGACCTGGTAGGCGGAGTGGACGTACCCCGTGCCCGGCCCGAGGTGCATGGCGAGCGTGTGATGGTCGGCCGGCACGCTGCCGAGGTCGCAGCGGATGAACGCCATCGTGGGTCCCCGGTCCCGCTGCCCGTCCAGGAACAGGAAGTCGGACACGATCATGCCGAGGGTGTCCAGGTACCAGTCGAGGGCGCGGGTGAACACCCGTGTCTCCAGCACCACATGGCCCAGCCGCTGGATCCGGGACGGCTCGCGCGGCGGGCGCTGGGTGGCGTTCGTACGGCGGTGATCGGTGCCGAAGTTCAGCAGCAGCGGCTGCTGCTCCGGCAGTGCGGGCAGCCGCTCGCCGCAGTGCACCACGCGCACGGGGAAGCCCGAGGGGTCGAGCAGGTCGACGACCTTGCCGCCGCCCGGCACGTCCGCGTCCCGCACGTCCCTGCCCGTCGCGCGGGCCAGCCGGTCCAGGTCGGCCCGCTCGGCGGCGCGGAACGCCGGGCCGATGAAACGGGAGGTCCGACCGCGCCGGATCACCATGCAGGGCGACCCGGCGAAGGTGCCGCGCAGCCACAGTTCCCGCTCGGTGCGCGCGGCGATCCCGAACCCGAAGTCCCGGGCGAAGACCTCGGCCCGGTCCAGGTCGGGCTTCTCGAACTCCAGCCAGGCCAGGTCCGCGACCTTGATCACGGGGTTCCGGGAGCGGCCGGGGTGTTCGCCGCGCAGGGCGCCCTGCTCACTGTGGAGGTCCTGGTGGGCCGTGATGACGTCCCCGTTGACGCGGGTTTCAGACATGGTGCCCTCCGAGCAACATTGCCGTAATGATGGAATCATCAACTGTGACAGTTCTGTCGTCAAGATGTTCGCGGCGAGAAATGATGAAGTCATCAGGACTGCGATCGTCATCGTCCGAGGGCTAGACTCTGCGCATGTCTACGTCAGCCCTGCCCAGCAACCGGTTCGAGCGGCGTCGCGCGGAGACCCGTGGGGCCCTTGTGCGAGCGGCCCGGCAGATACTCGCCGAGAGCGGCGACACGAGCGCGAGCATCCAGGCGATCGCCGAGCGCGCGGACGTGGGCTTCGGCTCCTTCTACAACCACTTCGACTCCAAGGCGGAGTTGTTCGAGGCGGCGGTGGTGGACGCCCTGGAGGAGTTCGGACAGTCCTTCGACGAGGGTCTGACGGGCATCGACGACCCGGCGGAGCATGTCGCGGCCGGTTTCCGGCTCAGCGCCCGGATGGCCGACTCCCACCCCGAGTTGATGCAGGTCCTGCGCCGCCGAGGCCTCGGCCACATCCACTCGGACAACGGACTCGCCCGACGCGCCCTGCGCGACCTCCAGGTCGGCATCGCCTCCGGTCGCTTCACCAGCCTCGACCCCGTGGTCGCCCTGTCCGCACTGGGCGGCACCCTGCTGTCCCTCGTCGAACTGCGCTTCGCCCGCCCCGAGGTGGACGGCGACGAGGCCGCGGTCAACCTCGCCGAGATGGTCCTGCGGATGCTGGGCCTGCCCGCGGACGAAGCCCACGAGATCGCCCGACGCCCCTTGCCCGACGCCGCCTGACCTCACGCGGACGACGAGTCCGGGCGGAAGGTGACCGAGCGGCCGGTGAAGCGGGCGTCGATCCCGTCCTCGGTGGTGGTCACCGACCGCAGACGCAGCCCCTCGGGGACGTTCCGCAGCGGAATGGGCTGCTCCAGGGCCCGGTCGAGCAGTGATTTCAGCGGGGGGAGCAGTTCACCCTGCTCCGCCCGTACGTCCGTGAAGGCGATGCGATTGCCGCTCGCCGCCGAGACGGCCGCGCTCACGGTCACCTCACCCGCGAGCGGCAGACTCGCCGTCGCGTCGACCCGGCCGGACTCCTCGCCCTGCGACACCTGCACGCCGAGCGCGCGCGACACGTCGGCGTAGGACAGGAACGCGGTCGCCGTGACGCTGTCCGCGTGAGCCTCGTCGGCGCTCCCCGAGGTCTTCAGCCCGTCCATCCCGACCGTCAGCCTCGTCACGGGGAGCGGCCGGGTGGTGCCGTCGGCCGGAATGTCGTGGGCGGTGAGGTCGACATGGTCGAGGCGGCCCGCGGCGAGCTGGGTCAGCACGGGGAAGCCGCTGACGTGCACCGACGGCCGATCGGCGGTTCCCATGCCGTCCTGGAACGCCTCGGCCGTACGGCTCTCCGCCCGGGCCGCGGCGATCCGGTCGACCGCGACGGCGCCGACCAGCAAGGCCGCCACGGATGCGACGGCGATGATCAGGCGCCGCCTGGTCCGGGTCGGGGGGCTCACATATACGGAGCCGTCGCTGTAGGAGGGCTCCTCGTCGTGGTGGCTCTGATACACGGTTCTCCTCTTCGAGCGGTGTCGACCGATGTCGAGCGATGTCGAGCGATGTCGAGCGATGTCGGGTGGTACTGCCTGGTACCGGGGGAGGCGCGCCTACGCGGCGTCACCCTCGGGCCGGACGAGTCCGTGGACGTACGTCGCGGCGCGCTCCGCCTCCACGCCCATCGCGATCAGGGCGGCGGTCGCGGAGCCGGTGCCGTCGTCGCTCCAGCCCCCGCTGTTCACGCACTCCAGAAGCCCCAGCAGATAGCCCTCCAGCGCCCGGGTCAGCACGGCCGGCGGCGCGTAGGCATGGAAGACCCGCTGCCGCCGGCCCCGGGAGATGATCGCCTCCGCCCTCTCACGGGCGGGGGCGAGGACTTCGGTGACCCGTTCGGGGCCGAGGTCCTGGGGCGCGAGGCGGAGCAGGATGCGGTAGCGGTCGCCGACGTGCCACAGGGCGAGGACGAAGCGGGCCAGCTCCGTGACGGCATCCCCCGCAGGCGCCTGCTGGGCCGCGAGCGCCTGCCGCAACGCCTGCGCGGCGTCCTCCACCAGCCCCTCCACCAGCGCGGCCCGGCCGTTGAAGTGGCCGTACACCGTCCGCCGTACGACGCCTGCCGCCTCGGCGATGTCACCGAGGCTGCTCTCGGGGGCGCGGCCGAGTTCCTGCCGGGCCGCTTCGAGGATGCGGGCGCGTGTGAGCAGGGGGCGACTGCGGTCCGGGGTGGCTGTGACGGGGGCCGTGGCGTGGGCGGTGCCAGGGGCTGTGACGGGGGCCGTGCCAAGGGCCGTGCCGGGGGCTGTGGCGGGTGCGTCGGTCATGGCGGACCTCCGGTCGACGGGGGAGGGCGACTCGATAGTTGCACACCGACGGGCAATAAACTAGTCTGCACATCAGTGGGTAATTAACAGCCCTCGGCGTCAGGCCTCTCCACTCGGCCTCACCCGCGCCACCCCCCCCGAAGCCACTGCTGCACCTCCATCCCAGGAGCCCGACCATGCCGCTCTTTGCGAAAACACCCGTCGAGAAGATGACCGAGCCCTATCCGCGCCGCTGGTGGGCCCTGCTGGTCCTGTGCCTGAGCCTGCTGATCGTCGTCATGGCGAACACGTCACTGATCGTGGCCGCCCCCGACATGACCAAGGACCTGGGGCTGAGCAGCAGTGACCTCCAGTGGGTCATCGACGGCTACACCGTCCCCTACGCCGCGCTGATGCTGGTGCTCGGCGCGATCGGCGACAAGTACAGCCGTCGTGGCGCGCTCGTCCTCGGCCTGCTGGTCTTCGCCGGAGGTTCGGTGATGGGCGGCCTGGTCGACGAGACGAACCTCGTCATCACGGCCCGCGCGATCATGGGCGTCGGTGCCGCCGTCGTCATGCCGGCCACACTGTCGCTGCTGGTCGCGATGTTCCCGCGCGCCGAACGCGCCAAGGCGATCACCGCCTGGTCCGCGACCTCCGGCCTCGCCATCGCCGCCGGCCCGCTGGCCGCAGGCTGGCTCCTGGAGGACCACGCCTGGGGCTCGACCTTCCTGATGAACGTCCCCATCGCCGTCCTCGGCGTCGTCGGCGCGCTGCTGCTGGTGCCGCCGTCGAAGGCGGACGGCATGGGCCGCATCGACTACGTCGGCGGTCTGCTGTCGATCGTGTCGGTCGGTTGCCTGGTCTACGCGACCATCGAGGGCCCGCACTTCGGCTGGGGCGTCGGCCCGATCACCGCGGCCGTCGTCGCCGGAGTGGGCCTGCTGGCCTTCGTGGCCTGGGAGTTGAGGCACCCGAACCCCATGCTGGACGTGCGCAAGTTCTCCGAGCGTCCCTTCGGCGGCTCGATGCTCGCGGTGCTGTTCTTCTTCTTCGGCACCTTCGGCTCGATCTACTACTCCACCCAGTTCCTGCAGTTCGTCCTCGGCTACGACGCCCTGGAGACCGGCATCCGCCTGCTGCCCCTGGCCGGATCCGTGTTCGTCGGCGCCGCCGTCACCGGCAGGGTGGCTCCGAAGCTGGGCGTGAAGCTGGTGGTCGGCACCGGCATGGTGATCGGCACCGTGGGCGTCTTCCTGCTCACGCGGATCGACTCCGGCTCGGCCTACACCGACTTCGTGGCCCCGCTGGTGCTGCTCGGCTTCGCCATCGGCCTGAGTCTGTCCCCGGCCACCGACACCATCATGGGGTCCTTCCCCGAGTCGGAGCTGGGCGTCGGCGGCGGCGCCAACGACACCGCCCTGGAACTCGGCGCCTCGCTGGGCATCGCCATCCTCGGCTCGCTGCTCGCCACGTCCTACAAGGACAAGCTGACCGACCTGGTCGGCGGCCACCTCCCGGCCGCGGCCATGGACACCGCCAAGGACTCGGTCGGCGGCGGCATCGCGGTCGCCGAGCAGGTCTCCAAGAACCCCCAGGGCGGCGCCGAGCAGGCCCAGACCCTGCTGGGCGCGGTCCACGAGTCCTTCGCCCACGCCATCGCCCACACCAGCCTCATCGGCGGCATCATCATGGCCGCCGGAACCCTGATCGTCATCGCCGTCCTGCCGGGCCGCAAGCACGGGGCGGAAGCCGCGGAGCAGACGACCGAGGTGCAGAGCGAGACCGTGGACGCCTGAGCCGTGTCCGCCGGAGGCCGGACCCGATCCCGGCCTCCTCCACCCCCATGACGGGCCGTGCCTGAGCGGCGCACGGCCCCGGGACGGTGCCGGGAGGGGACACCCGGCACCGTCTCCCTTTTCTGTTCAGAGCTTGTTCAGAGCTTGTCCGGAGCCGTTTTGTTCGGAGCCGCCTTGTTCTGAGCCGGGTCAGGTGTGATGCCGGCGCCATCACACCTCGGCGGCCGCCACCTCGTCGACGACGATCCGCGCACGCTTCTCCGGCACCCCGGCCGCGATGAGCGTGGTGACGGCGACCCGGGTGCCGTCGTCCTCCAGCGCCCCGGTGTTGACCTCCTCCAGCAGGGCGACCGTCATCGCCTCCAGGCCCGCGCTCAGCACCGCGGCGGGCAACTGGGAGTGGAAGACGCCGTCCCGCTGCCCTTGCTCCACGATGGCCGTGGCCCTGATCCGGGCCGGTTCCAGGATCCCCGCGACACGTTCCGTGCCGAGGTCCCGCCGGGCCAGCGCCAGGAGCATCCGGTAGCGGTCGCCCACGGGCCAGAGCGCCAACGAGAAGTGGGCGAGGGCCCGATCGGCCGGTTCATCCGACCCCGCTCCGACCGTGACGGCGGCCTGGAGAGCTTCCGCGGCCTCCTCGGCCAGCGCCTCCAGCAGCGCCGCCCGCCCGGGGAAGTGCCCGAACAGCGTGCGTCGTACGACACCGGAGGCGCGGGCGAGCTCCTCCAGGGTGACGTCGGGATTGCGCCCCAGCTCCAGGCGCGCGGTGGCCAGGATGCGCGCTCGGTTGGACCGTGCGTTGCTTCGCTGGGGGACACGGCCGACGGTCTGGGACACGAAGGGAACCTCGAAGCAGCCGGAGGGGAAAGCGGATTCCCCATTCTGGCACGAGGGCAGGTCCGCCCCACCTGTGCAGGTGGTGACCTGTGGAAACATCGCGAGCCAGGCAGGGGTGGCCGAAAGAGGACGCCGTACTCGTGCCCCGGACGGAGACTGCGGGTCGACCACTGGACGGAGACCCTGTGACCCACGCCCGCGTCAAGCCATCGCCCTCGGCATTACCCCGGCTACCGGCCCTCACCGCACCGACACTCCAAGCGGTGCCGTGGCAATTCCCGTCGGCCGAGTCGACGGCTCCCCGTTGAGGGCCGCCGTGCGACACCTTCCGACCTGTGTGTTCAGCAACGCGGGCCCGCCTGTTGCAGGCAACGGTCACGCCGTCGACCGCTTCGTCCAGATCGCCTCCCTCACCAAAGTGGTCACCGGTACAGCCCTGACCCGTATGGCCGCGGCCGGGGTGCTGGCGCTCGACGACCCCGTCGAGCGGTGGCTCCCGGTGCCCCCGGGGACGGGAATCACGCTCCTGCACCTGGCCCGGCACACCTCCGGCCTTCCCCGCCTGCCACCCGGCCTGCACTCCCGTCGTGACCCGTACGCGAGGTTCGACCGACCCGCCCTGGACCGCCTGCTGCCCCGCCTCGACACGCTCGTCACGCACCCCGCCGGCACGGTGGAGGAGTACTCCAACCTTGGCTACGCCGTGCTCGGCGCGGCCCTGACCGCCGCCTCAGGGACGACGTACGAGGAAGTGGTGACCGAGTACGTCCTGCGGCCCCTCGACATCACGGAGATGAGCGTCGACCCCGATCCCGGTCGACGGCTGCCGATCCCCGGGCTGCTGGGCCGGTCCCGCAGGCCGTGGACGATGGACGGCGCGATCCTGCCGGCGGGAGGCCTGTGGGCGACTCCCCGTGCGGCGGCCGACCTGGTGGTACGGCTCCTGGTCGAGCGTCGGCTGGGGGACCCCGCGCCGAGCTGGCAGACGTCCGGCCCGCTGCGGTGGCACAACGGCGCGACACGCCACGCCTCGCTCTTCGCCGGAGCGATGGACGACGGCCGCTGGGTGCTGATCCACCGCCTCAACGCGGTACCGGAGGACACGGACCGAGCGGGTCTGGAGATACTCCGGGGAAGCCGGACTGCTCCGTAGAAGCACGGTGTCCGCCGGCGCGGGGCGGGCCCGGGCCGGGCGGGACGCGTGCAGGCGGTCGGTCTTCGCAGACAACCCCGAAGCGTGCTGCTCCCTCCTACCAGTCGAACCGCCGGGACACTCGGGGAGGAGCGTTCATTGGCCCGTCAGTGGTCGCGCAGGAAGTTCGTGGTCTACTCGCTCGCGGCGTCCACGCTCACCGTCGCCGCGCCGCTCGGCTGTGACTCGGCCCCGGCCGAGGGCGCCGAGCCCACCGCGGCCGCACCGCGCCGGCGCTCCGACGTCCTGGTGACCGGTGCCGACGAGGAGATGCTGGTCCTCGAAGTCACCGAGGCCAACAAGGTCGTCGTACGGCTGCCGCGGGTCGAGGTCGGGCAGGGCGTCACCACCGCCGTCGCCATGATGATCGCCGAGGAGCTGGACGCGCGCCTCGACGATGTCGACATCCCGCTCGCCGGCGCCCGCGCCAAGGGCAACCAGTTCACGGGCGGTTCCAGCTCGGTGAGTTCGCTGTACGGTCCGGCCCGTGAACTGGCCGCCCTGGCACGCGCCAAGCTGGTGACCGCGGCGGCCAGGCGCTGGCGCCTTCCCGCGCGGTTCCTGTACACCCGGAACACGAGGGTCATCGCACCGGACGGGCGTTCGGCCACCTTCGGTTCGCTGACCGCGAGTGCCGCCCGGATCACCAGGCCGGCCGTGTCGAGCAGACCCAAGCCCGCGTCCCGGCACCGGGTGATCGGGCGCCCGACGACCCGGATCGACGCCCGCGACATCGTCACCGGCAAGGCCGAGTACACCGGGGACCTGACGGTGGCCGGAGCGAAGCCGACCGTCGTGGCCCGGCCGCCGACGCTCGGCGGGAAGCTCGTCTCGGTCGACTCCCGGGTCGCACGCGCGATGCCGGGCGTCCACGCCGTCGTCCAGGCCGCCGGTGGGGTCGCCGTGGTGGCGGAGTCCTTCCACCACGCCTTCCAGGCGAGGGACGCCCTGCGCATCACCTGGGCCCCGGGTCCGCTCGCGTCGCTCTCCGACGCCGCGATCCGCTCGCGGCTGCGGGCCGCCGTCCCACCGCTCGGCACCCCGCCGCGCGGATCGGCGCAGACGGAGGGCGAGTTCGAGTTCGCGTTCGTCAGCCACGCCCCCATGGAGGTGCTGACAGCGGTGGCGGACGTCCGTGCGGACCGTGCCGAGATCTGGTTCTCCTCCCAGACGCCGATGGACGCGCGGGACAGCATCGCCGCGGCGGTCGGGCTGCCCGCTTCGAAGGTGAAGGTCCACGTCGTACGAGGCGGCGGCTCCTTCGGCCGGCGCC
This sequence comes from Streptomyces sp. NPDC057253, assembly GCF_042669125.1. Classification (NCBI taxonomy): domain Bacteria; kingdom Bacillati; phylum Actinomycetota; class Actinomycetes; order Kitasatosporales; family Streptomycetaceae; genus Streptomyces; species Streptomyces sp. NPDC057253. Next base: position 100,595 of record NZ_JBHUXV010000025.1, read on the forward strand.
TGAACCACGACGCCGCGATCGAGGCGGCCCTCATCTCCAAGGCGGCACGCCGGCCGGTCAAGCTGATGTGGAGCCGCGCCGACGACATCCGGCACGGCCGGATGCGCCCGGCGGGCCACCACCGGATCCGGGCCAGCCACGCGGGGGGCAGGGTGGTGGCGTTCGCCCATGCGATGGCCTCCGTGAGCGAGTCGTACGACGGACAGGGGCGCGTCTCCGCTCAGGGGCGCGCCGGCACCGCGGTGACGCCGGCCGTCGCACGGGCTGCCGGCCCGCTGCCCAGTGACAGCGGTCTGTACAACTTCGGCCGGGTGTCCGGGGATTCGGGATCGGTGGAACTGGCGATCCCCCTCGGCGCCTGGCGGTCGGTGGACTCGGGGACGATGCGGACCGCGGAGGAGATCATCGTCGACGAGGTCGCGAGGAGCCTCGGAAAGGACCCGGTCGCCTTCCGGCGCACCACCCTCAGGAACAAGGCCGTCAAAGCCGTGCTCGACAAGGTCGCGGACGCCGGTGACTGGGGCCGCACCCTGCCGGCGGGGCAGGCGCAGGGCGTCGCCGTCCACGAGGAGTACGGCTCCTGTGTGGCCTGCCTGGTCGAGATCGACGCAACCGACCCGAAAGACCCTCGGGTGACCAAGGTGGTGATGGCGGCCGACGTCGGAACGGCCGTCAATCCGCGGGGACTTGAGGCCCAGCTCATGGGCACCGCGATCGACGGCATCTCCACCGTCCTGCGGGCTGGTCTGCACATCGACCGGGGCGCCGTCCGCGAGAGCAGCTACGCCGACTTCCACTACGCCCGCCAGCGGCACGCCCCGCTGCGCTTCGAGGCCCACATCATGCCCTCCCGGGGGGAGCCGGGCGGGGCGGGCGAACTCGGGGTCCCGGCGGCGGCCGGCGCGGTCGCCAACGCCTATGCCCGGGCGACCGGTTCGAGGCCCCGCCGCTTCCCGCTCACCTTCTGACCGACGCCCTGGACCCGACCTCCCTAGTACTCGACCTCCCGAGAACCCGACCTCCGAGAAGGTGCCGATGCCGTCCTACTCCTTCCTCCTCAACGGGAAGCCGGTCACCGTAGAGGCCCCGTCCGACATGCCGGTCCTGTGGGTCCTGCGGGACATGCTCGACGTCACCGGACCCAAGTACGGCTGCGGTGTGGGCGTCTGCCGTGCCTGTACGAGCCACCTCGACGGCGAGGAGATCCAGCCCTGTGTCGTGCGGGTCGCGGACTGCGCGGGACGCGAGGTCACCACGATCGAGGGCCTGGCCGACGGCGACAAACTGCACCCCGTGCAGCAGGCCTGGCTCGACCGTGATGTGGCGCAGTGCGGCTTCTGCCAGCCGGGTCAGATCATGGCCGCGGTGGCCCTGCTGAAGAAGACGCCCCACCCGACGGACGCCGACATCGACGAGATCGAGAACGTCTGCCGTTGCGGCACCTACTCCCGGATCCGCGAGGCGATCAAGCAGGCGGCGGCGAACGGCTGACGACCGGCCGTGCGGATGTCCGATCCTGTCCCTTGCCGCAGAATTGGCGTTATGTCGTGTTTGTCGCGGTTGGGAGGCTTTTGTGAAGGATCTCAAGTTCGAGCAGAAGAGCTCGCTGTCACGCGTCGAGGCGGCTGATCGGCTGGCCGCGCTCGCGGCCGCGCTGAGGGAGGGTGGGGACGCCGAGCTGGATCTCGGCTCCGGGACCACGCTGAGCCTGCGGGTCCCCGACGACCTGCGCGCCGAGGTGGAGGTCGAGGTCGGTGACGGCGAGGTCGAGCTGGAGATCGAGTTCAAGTGGTCGGCGGGACCGGCCCGGACCACGGCCTCGCGCCCGGCCGCCGCCATGGAGAAGGCCACGACGCGGAAGAAGAGCGAGCCCGCCGCGCCCGGCCGGAGGAGCACGGGCGCCAGGAGGGGCAAGAGCGGCTGACAGGAGCCGGGACGCGAGCCGGTCGGTGAGTCACACCGGTTCCGGGACGAACGGGTGCAGCTCGTCGGCCCCGTCCTGTATGACGCCGTAGGTGCTCTCCGGGACCTCGTTCCAGGCGCCGGGCAGGTCGCCGAGCGGCTCGGAGACCACGAGGCGGGAGTCGTCGGACACCTCCCGGAGGAAGGTCGCGTCGGGGTGCAGCCTGCGCAGGGTGTCCACGCGCGTGCTGTAGAACAGCGACCGGGAAGCGCCCTGGCTCGAATAGCGGAAGGCCCAGACGCGCTCGCCGTCGGTGACGCCGATCGTCATCTGGAGCGGGAACTCCACACCGTGCTCGCGGCCGACGCGCTCCACCGCTCCCACCATGCGGGAGACGGCCTCCGGCGGGTTCTTGTCCAGGCCGAAGGTGAGGGCGAGGTAGAACATGAGCTCCGAGTCCGTGGTGCCCTCGATGTCGGCGTACAGATCGGCGTCGACGAGCAGGGACAGGTCGCGGCGCACGAGGTGGTAGTCCGCGATGGCGCCGTTGTGCATCCACATCCAGCGGCCGTGCCGGAACGGATGGCAGTTCGTCTGCTGCACCGCCGTGCCGGTCGTCGCCCGGATGTGGGCGAAGAACAACGGGGAGCGGACATGGTCCGCGAGTTCCCTGAGGTTGCGGTTGTTCCAGGCGGGGCCGACATCCGTGAACAGGGCCGGAGTGGAGATGCTCTCCTCCGAGTACCAGCCGACACCGAAGCCGTCGCCGTTGGTCGTCTCGACCCCCATCCTGGAATGGAGGCTCTGATCGATCAGCGAGTGGGCCGGTTTGTAGAGGATGGTGTCGAGAAGCAGGGGCGTTCCCGAGTAAGCGAGCCATCGGCACATGAACGATCACCTGTGTTCCTGCCTGCGCCTACGGGCGGCGCGCCTCCCATTTTCGCCCCCCTCACGGAACACCGCCAAGCGGGCCCGGAGGGATGACCCCGAGGACGAACACCTGCGACGCGAACGGCACCCTCGCCTCCGATGTCCCGACACCACGGCACCGCTGGTCTACGCCCCTGCGACCGTCTGGGACCCTGCCGCACCGGTCGCGAGGCGGAGGAGGGCGGCCGTGTCGGGGCGGGGCAGGTGGACGGTGAGGAGTCCGCGGTCGCTGTCCCAGCGCGTGGTGCAGTCGGAGTCCGTCGGGTAGAGGACGGCCGGTGCCGCCTGGCTGCCCCGCAGTCGGGGGAGGGGGACGGTGACGACGCCGGGGCCGGACGCGCCGTCGGGCGACTCCCGGCGCCACACCGTCAGCAGCGCGCCGTCCGCGGTGTGCAGGCCGTGCGTGATCCAGGAGTCCTCCCAGCCCGGCAGACCGAGGGGCCAGAAGGGATGGGCGTCGTGGATCTCCCGCCGGATGTCCCGGTACACGGAGATCGCCGAGCGGACCAGGGCGAACTGTTCGGCGCTCATCAGGTTGAGGAAGCCGGAGAGGTGGATGCGGCCCAGGAGTGCGCCGGTGAGCGTGAAGGCGATCTCGTCCGGGCTGAAGTGCGGCTGCGGGTAGGCCCACACCGCGGCCTGCTCCGGTGTCACCGCGGTCGGCGCCGCCGCGGCGATCGGCGGGTAGCGCAGGAAGTCCTGCTGGTCGCTGGTGGACTGCACCTGGGTCAGGGCCAACTGGGCGTAGTCCATGCGCAGACCGCCGGACCCGCAGTTCTCCAGGACCAGACCGGGGTGGCGGTCGAGGACCGAGGCCAGCCAGTCGAGATGGGCGCGGTGGTGTCCGAGCAGGCCCGCCCCCGGGCTTTCGGGGCCGTTCTCCGTGCCGGGGCCGATGTTGATGTTGTAGTCGAGCTTCAGGTAGCCGACCCCCCATGAGCCGACCAACCGGTCCACGACCTCGTCGAGATGGGCCCGCGCGGCCGGGTGGCGCAGGTCGAGGTGGTGCCGCCCGTGCTCGGTGACACGGAGTCCCCCGCGCCGGAAGAAGGCCTCGTCGGGCAGGGTCCGGGCCAGTGGGCTGCGGACGCCGACGACTTCGGGTTCGAGCCAGAGCCCCGGGGTCATCCCATGGCTTCTGATGGTGTCCAGGACCGCCGGGAGTCCGTCCGGGAACCGGTTCGGGGCGGGCTCCCACGCTCCGACGGCATCCCACCAGCCCTGGGCGTCGTCGTCGTACCAGCCCGCGTCGATGACGAACACCTCCGCTCCGGCGGCGGCCGCGGACTCGATCAGCGGCAGCAGCCGTTCGGTGGTGGGGTCACCCATGAGGGTGTTCATGTAGTCGTTGTAGATCACCGGCAGTGCGCGGTGGTCGGGGTGGTCGCGGCGGACGCTCCGGCGGTGGTCCGTCAGGACCGCGAACGCGGCGTCCAGGCCACCGGTCCGCGTCCGCACCAGCACGGCGGACACGGTGGTGAATTCCTGGCCGGGGGCGAGGGTGTGCTGCCACTGGTGGTGGGCGTCGTCGGGGCCGAACAGGGCGACGTAGGCGGCGCCTTGGCGTTCACCGGTCTCGAACCGCCAGCCGGCGCTGGACTCGATCTGCCACAGCCAGGCGCCGCCGTCCCGGTCGGTGAGGCCGGCGACGGGGAGGTGACGGCCGGTGGACCAGCTTCCCTGCGAGTACCGCTCGAAGCAGCCTCGGCCGTCATGACCGTGGGCGGCCCTGCTCAGCGGGACGACCTGGTCCCGGAAGGGGGCCTGCCGCCACCGGCATTCGGCGAGCCAGTCGTTGTCCGCCCAGTGCAGGGTGAGGCCGTCGAGGGCGCTCTCCGCGATGCCGCCGAGCGTCAGAGTGCTCACGCTCTCCAGCCGGACCGGCCCGCCGCCCTCGTTCACCAGCCGCACCCGGGCCCGCAGAAATCCACCGACGTCAGCCGGGCCTGCCGTAGCAACTGACCCCGCACGCACAGAGGCAACCCGACCCGCCGACCCGACCGACCCCGCCCCCGTCTCCAGCACAACCTCAGCCACCAGACCGGTCACCGCATCCGCCAGCCTGATCGTCGTACGCTCCCCGCCCCCCTCCACCCCCACCGTCTCGTGCCCCCGATAGACCAGCCGCTCCCCAACAGCCGTCTCGATGAACCGCTCGCCCGACCACAGCCGCCCATGCCCAGTCGCCGTGACCTCCACCAGCGGAAGGAGACACGCCATGTCCTGGTCGGCTCCGCCCAGCCTCACCGATCCGTTGGCGTCCACGACGGCGTGCAGCCCGAGTTCCGGGCACGCCCAGATACGGGATCGCTCGGCTACGGCAGCGGTCAACGTGATTCCCCTTGTCCGGTCGGTACTCCGCGATGTGACCGCTCACAACCCTTCCACGCACGTGACCGGTCACACAAGACCGGCCCACTCCGTCCCCCGCGAGGAACTCCCGTGTTTTCCACACCGTCCAGGGTCTTGTCACCACCAGCGCCGCCATGCGAGTGTCCGGGCGATGGTTACGTAACCATGGCCGGTTTACGTGGGTCTGGGAGCATCCGTACGACGATCCCCAGCCCCTCCATGGCTCGGCTCAGGTGGCGAACCCGCACCCCGCACCCCGGCGATTTCCGTCACTGGAGACGACATGACCAAGACCCCCACGAGGTCGAGAAGACTGGCCAGTGTGCTCATGGCCGGCCTCGGCGCGACCCTCATGTTGCTGACCGCCCCCCACCCCGCCCTCGCCCAGCCGGCCGGCACGACGTCGGCCGACTCGTACGCGCCGGCGAAGCCGAAGGGCGGCACCAGTGACTTCCGCGGGGTGAACTGGGCCGACCCGCGCGACAACTACGCCAGTGACGCCGTGGTGCCCAGCGGGCTGAAGGTGACCGACAGCTACGGCACGGTGTACCGCACCACGGTGAAGATGGTGCGCGGCTTCAAGAAGAACCTCGGCGCCAACACCCTGCGGCTGCCGATCAACCCGGCCAGCGTGGGCACCGCTTGGTGGAAGTCGTACCGGGCGACGATCGACGCGGCCACGGCCCAGGGCGACAAGGTCATCGTCAGCTACTGGGAGGCCGACAGCAGCAAGGACGGCCTGGTCGACGACACGGCCGCCTGGAACACCATGTGGAACACCGTGGTGCGGGAGTACAAGCACAACCCGCGGGTCTACTTCGAGCCCATGAACGAGCCGCACGGCTACACCCTGGACCAGTGGGTCTCCGTCACCAGCGGCTGGCTGGGCCGCCACAAGGACGTCCCGCGCGGCCGGGTCGTGATCAGCGGCACCGGCTACAACGACAACGTCACCGGCGTCGGAGCGGCCCCCGCGCTCAAGGGCACGCTGCTGTCGCTGCACTTCTACGGCTACTGGGCCAGCCACACCACCCAGGCGGACTGGACCGCCGACCTCGAAGCCCGGATCGGCACCTACGCCGGCCGGACCGTCATCGACGAGGCCGGCTCCCCGATGACCATCGGCCTGAACTACGGCGCCTGGAACGGCAACGTCTACACCTCGTACCTGGCGTCCGTCGCCAACACCGCCCGCAGCAAGGGCATGGGCCTGGTGTACTGGCCCGGCCTGCGCTTCGGGGACGCCTACTCGATCGAGTCGCTGGACGCCGAGGGCAACCTGGTCGACAACAGCGCCACCGGAGTCGCGCTGCTGCGCTGGGGCTACGGCTTCGGCACCACCCCGCCCGTCAACGACCTGCCGCCCGCCCCTCCCGGTGAGGTCCTGCGCGGAGTGGGCTCGAACCGCTGCGTCGACGTGCCCGGCTTCAGCACCGGCAACAACACCCAGCTCGACCTCTGGGACTGCAACGGCGGCGGCAACCAGACCTGGAACTGGACCGCGGACAAACAACTCACCGTCTACGGCAACAAGTGCATGACGGTGGGCGGCACCGGAGCCTCGGCGGGCGACCCCGTGGTCATCTCCGACTGCACCGGCGCCGCGGCCCAGCAGTGGAACGTGAACGCCGACCTCTCGGTGACCAGCGTCGCCAACCCGGCGCTCTGCCTGGACGCGGCCGGCGCGGGCACCGGCAACGGCACGGCGGTCGACGTCTGGTACTGCAACGGCGGCAGCAACCAGCAGTGGACCAGGAGCTGACACCGGCACCCACCGCCGTCAGCGCCCCAGCGCGGACCGGGTCGTCCCGGTC